>CAXTDA010000224.1:0-6756 GCA_964242935.1 uncultured Burkholderiaceae bacterium
TCGAGCAAGGCGAAGATCCTGTCGATCGAGGAGGTCTACAACGGCGCCTCGCAGGACCGCGAGTACTACCAGACCCAGGTCGAGATCCTCCGTTCGCGCGACGTCGGGCTGCGAACCGTGATCGCGACCAAGCTGTGGAACGAGCCGGAGTTCGATCCGCGGAAGCCGATCCGCAGCATCCAGGGCCAGATCAAGGACTTCTTCTTCCCGCCGGTCGAGCCGGGCGTCTGGACGCAGGAGATGCTCGCCGAGGCGACCGTCGGCAAATATTTCCAGTCCGTGTCGATCGAACCGGTGCGGCTGAGCCAGCTCGTCCGCATCTCGTTCGACGCGCGCGACCCGAAGCTCGCGGCGAAGATGGCCGATGCGACCGCGACCAGCTACATCGAATCCGACCGGGACGCGCGACTCAAGCTGAACGTGTCGGTGACCGGCCAGCTGACCGAGCGCCTGACCCAGCTGCGCGACAAGCTGCTGCAGTCGGAGCAGGAACTGCAGAAGTTTCGCGAGACCGCCGGTCTCGTCAGCGTCAGTGGGGCACAGGGCATCAGCAGCCAGCAGATGGCCGAGATCTCGCAGCGGCTGATCTCAGCGCAGGTGCGGCGGACCGAGCTCGAAAGCACCGCCAATCAGCTCGGCAGGGTCACCGGTGGCGATTACTCGGCGATTCCCGCCGTCGTCAATTCGCCCGGCCTGATGCAGGCGCAGAACCGGGTGTCGCTGGCGTCGCTCCGGCTCGACGAGCTCACCAACAACTACGGCGACGCGAGCCCCCGTGTGATCGAGGCGCGCGCGAGCCTCGCGACCGCGCAGAAGCAGCTGCAGGCGCAGACGCGGGCGGTGGTCTCGTCGTTGCGCGCCGAGGCCCAGGCCGCCCGCGACACCGAGCGGTCGCTGCAGGCCGCGCTGGCCTCGTCGCGGTCCGACGTGCAGGGCGTGAACCGGCAGGAGTTCCAGCTCGGCGTGCTCGAACGCGAGGTGCAGAGCAACAAGCAGCTGTACGAACTGCTGCTCAGCCGCACGAAGGAGACGAGCGTCAGCACGAACCTGCAGAGCGCGATCGCGCGGATCGTCGACCCGGCGAGCCCGCCGTCGTCGCCGCTGCGGCCGAACAAGTCGCAGATCATCCTCGTCACGCTGATCCTCAGCCTGACGTCGGGCGCATTGCTCTTCATCCTGATCGACCGGTTCAAGAACACGGTGCAGGGGTCCGACGAAGCCGAGCAGCGCCTGCGCCAGCCGGTCCTGGCGACGCTGCCGCAGGTCCGTCCGCACCTCGGGCAAAGCATCACGCGGCTGTTCCTCGAGGACCCGGACTCGACACATGCCGACGGCATCCGGGCGGCACGCACCAGCATGCTGCTGTCCGACCTCCCGACGGCGCACAAGGTGATCCTGGTGACGTCGGCGCTGGCGGGCGAAGGCAAGACGATGTTCAGCACGAACTTCGCATTTGCGCACGCGCAGACGAAGCGGACGTTGCTGATCGATTGCGACCTGCGCAATCCGCGCATCGGTTCGCAGCTCGGCCTGCCCGAGGACGCCAAGGGGCTGACGAACATGGTCTTCGGCGACGGCGACCACAAGGACTGCATGCACGTGATCTACGGGTCGTCGCTGCTCGTGATGCCGGCCGGCAACATCCCGGTCCGCCCCGAGGAGTTCCTGCTGTCGATGGCGTTCCAGAACGTGCTCAAGTCGCTGGCCAGTCGCGTCGATATCGTTCTCATCGACTCGCCGCCGGTGACTCACTCGAGCGATGCGCTGATCCTCTCGCAGCAGGTCGACCAGACGATCTTCGTCGTGAAGGCGCGCGACACGCCGCACGACCTCGCGCTGCGTTCGCTCGAACGGCTTCGCAAGGCCGGTGCGAACATCCTGGGGCTGGTGTTGAACAATATGGACGCGAAGGAAAGCTGGTCGTTCCGGCGGCCGCCGGGCAGCGACCGCAGCGACCGCAGCGATCGGGCGGACGAGCCGCGGGCGCTCGTCGACGCGACCGAAGCCACCTACTGAGCGGCGCCCGGCCGTTTCCATCGACGTCGATCCGTCATGTATCAATCGCTCCAGGGTTGTCGCGCCGTCGCTGCCGCGCTCGTCGTCCTGTTCCATCTGGGCGGCACGTTCGCGCAGGACCGCTACTTCGGCTTCAAGGCGCTCGACGGCCCGTTCGCGTGGGGCGACGCGGGCGTCGACTTCTTCTTCGTCCTGAGCGGCTTCCTAATCACGCTCGCGCATCGACGCGACTTCGGCAAGCCCGCGGAGCTGTCGCGCTACCTGTCGAAGCGGGTGCTGCGGATCTACCCGACCTACTGGGTCATCTGCCTCGCGGTGTGCGTCGCCGCGGTGATCGCGCCGGCGCTCCGCCAGGCGCTGCCGACCGACCCGTTGACCTATCTCGGCGCGCTCGCGCTGATCCCGCTCGATCCGGCGCTGGTCGGGGGGACGGGGTCGCCGATCCTCTTCGTCGCCTGGTCGCTGCAGTACGAGATGCTGTTCTATGCCGTGGTCGCGGTACTGATCGCGAACCGTACCGCGGGAGTCGCCGTCACGCTGGTGCTGCTCGCGACGGTCGCCGTCGGCGCGCTGACCGGCTCGCACGGGTTCCCGCTGTCGTTCTTCGGCAGCAACATGATCCTGCTGTTCGGGCTCGGCGTCGCGACCGCCTACGTCGCGAAGAGCGGCTTCCGGATCCCGGCGCCCGCCGTCGTCGCCGCCGTCGCCGCGATCCTCTTCGTCGTGTTCGGGCTGTCGGGCCTCGGCCGCGAAGGCGAGCATTTCTTCGATCGGCGGATCGTCAACGGCTTCCTCAGCAGCCTGATCGTCCTCGGGCTGGTGCAGGCCGAGGATGCCGGGACGCTGGTGCTGCGGCATCGCTGGATGGGCCTCCTCGGCGACGCGTCCTACTCGCTGTACCTGATGCACATCGCGATCATCTCGCTGCTCGTCAAGCTGGTGTTGCGGGCGGGCGTGACGAGCCGTCCGGCGCTGGTCGTCGCGTTCGTCGCGATCTTCGTCGTCTGCGTCGCGTGCTCGGTGCTGTTCTATCGCTTCGTCGAGAAGCCGATGCTGAAGTGGCTGCGCGGCAAGGTCGGACGCGTGCTCCAGCGCCAGGGCGTCGCGAACGACGTCGTGCCGACGCCGGCGCTCGCGCAAGCCCGCACGAAGGCGTCGCGATGAAGGCCTGGCGATGAAGGGTTCCTGGGGGATGTCGCCGCGCGCGTTGCTCGAGCACCGGATGGCGCGGCGCATCCTCGCCAGCACCGGTTCGAACGCGTACGCGCAGGCGACGACGATCGCGATCCAGCTGCTGTCGCTGCCGCTCTTCCTGTCGCGCTGGGACCTGACGACCTACGGCCAGTGGCTGATCCTGTCGGCCGTCCCGTCGTACCTGGCGATGGCCGACGTCGGCATGGTGACGGCCGCCGGCAACCGGATGACGATGCTGATCGGTGAAGGCAATCCGCGACTCGCGAACCAGGTGTTCCAGAGCGCGCTCGCGTTCGTCCTGACGGTCTGCGGGGCCGCGATGCTCCTGATCGTCGCCGGCGTCGCGCTGTGGCCTTCCGAGACGCTCGCATCGGTGCAGACCAAGTGCGCCATCGCGCTGCTCTCGGCGAGTGTCGTCGCGTCGCTGATCGGCGGATTCCCCGAGGCGGTCTACAAGGCGACGCATCGCTACGCGCTCGGCGCGGCGCTCGCGAACACGACGCGGCTGCTCGAATGGGGCGGCAGCCTGGTCGGGCTGTGGCTGTCGGGGAGCTTCATCGGCGTCGCGCTCGGCGCGCTGGTGCCGCGCGTGCTGTTCACGATCGCGATGATGGTCCACGTCAAGCGCTCGACGCCCGCCTTCGTCTGGGGATTCCGCGACGCCAGCGCCGCGGAGGTCAGGCGCTGCGCCGGTCCGGCGATTTCGTTCATGGCCTTCCCGGTCGCGAACGCGCTCAACTTCCAGGGGATGACGCTGATCGCGGCGGCGGTGCTCGGACCGGCGGCCACGGTGGTGTTCAACACCTATCGCACGATGGCCCGCGTGACCGTGCAGGCGACTTCGACCTTCAGCCTCGCGCTCTGGCCCGAGTTCTCGCGTCTCTTCGGGCAGCGCAACCTCGCGACGCTCGGCAAACTGTACCGGCGTTCGGTGTGGCTGAGCGCCGGCTTGTCGGTCGGCGCGAGCGCCGTGGTCTACCTCGCCGCGCCGACCGTGCTGCACTACTGGTCGAAGGGCCAGATCGACTTCTCGTCGCCGTTGATGCTGGCCGCGATGGCGTACGCGGCGACGGCCGGTGGCTGGCACGTGTCGCGCGTCCTGCTGCTGTCGACCAACGAGCACAAGGCGCTCGCGTGGCCGTTCCTGGTCGCGTCCGCCGCCTGCCTGCCGTTCGCATGGCTGCTCGCCGACCGCTTCGGGCTGATCGGCGTGATGGCGGCAATGCTCGCGCTCGAGGTCGGGCTGCTCGCCTGGTGCTCGCTCCTCGCGCAGCGCCTGCTCCGCGACGACCGGCCGGTCGCCGAGATCGGTGCCGTCGCATGAAGGCGGTGCTGACGACGCTCGGGAAGTTCCACAGCTTCGACCTCGCGCGGCAGCTGCACGCGCGTGGCGCGCTGGAAGCGATCTACTCGGGCTACCCCCGCTTCAAGCTGAAGGACGAGGGCCTGCCGCGCGAACTCGTCCGTACGTTTCCGTACGTTCACGCGCCGTACATGGCATCCGGCTGGCGCGACCGGTTCGGGCCGCGGTTCGTGCAGCAGTGGGAGCTCCTCGATCGCACGTCGCTCGACCGCTTCGTCGCGACGACGATGCCCGAGGCCGACCTGTTCGTCGGGCTGTCCGGTTGCGGCCTCGCGACCGGCCGCGAGGCGAGGCGGCGCGGCATGAAGGTCGTCTGCGACCGCGGCTCGACGCACATCCGTCATCAGGACGACGTGCTCCGCGACGAACATCGTCGCTGGGACCTGCCGTTCGCAGGCGTCGACCCGCGCATCATCGAGCGCGAGGAAGCCGAATACGCGAGCGCCGACCTGATCACGGTCCCCTCCACATTCGTGCGCGCGACCTTCCTCGCGCGCGGCGTCCCCGAGGCGAAGGTCGAGCGCTTGAGCTACGGCGTCGACCTCGAGCGCTTCCATCCAGTCGACGCGCCGGCGGCCGATCGCTTCGACGTGCTGTTCGTCGGCGGCATCAGCCTGCGGAAGGGCGTGCCGTATCTGCTCAAGGCCTTCCAGGCGCTCGACCATCCGCGGAAGTCGCTGACGCTCGCGGGCTTCCCGGAACGCGAGGTGGTCGACCGCATGCGCGCGCTCGGCCTCCTGACCGACGACATGAAGGTCCTCGGTCACGTGCCGCAGCCGGAGCTGAAGCGGCTGATGAGCCGCAGCCACGCGCTGGTGCTGCCGAGCCTGGAGGAGGGGCTCGCGATGGTGATGGCCCAGGCGCTCGCCTGCGGCTGTCCGGTCGTCGCGTCGCGAAACACCGGTGCCGAGGATCTCTTCAGCGACGGCGTCGAAGGCTTCATCGTCGACGCGGGGCAGGACCGTGCGTTGACCGAGCGGCTGCAGCAGCTGGCCGACGATCCGGCGCTGCAGGCGACGATGCGGGAGGCCGCGGTCCGGCAGGTGCGTTCGATCGGCGGCTGGGCCACGTACGGCCGGAACGCGATGCACCTCT
Organism: uncultured Burkholderiaceae bacterium; assembly: GCA_964242935.1. Lineage (GTDB taxonomy): Bacteria > Pseudomonadota > Gammaproteobacteria > Burkholderiales > Burkholderiaceae_D > CAHJXF01. The sequence continues at coordinate 5,669 of CAXTDA010000224.1, forward strand.
ACGAGCGGCTCGCCTGACATGCCCGGCAATGCGGCGCCGGCGCCGTCCGTCCTCTACCTCGGCCCGGAGTCGGGTACCAGCCTGCATCGCCGTGACGCGTTCGTCCGCCTCGGCTACGACGTCACGACGGTCGATCCGCGGAGCCTTCTCCCGTCGACGCCGTGGGTCGACCGCATCGAGTGGCACCTCGGTCCATCGTTGCTCGGCGCGGTCGTCGAGCACCGGCTCCAGAGCCGGCTCGGGCGGCGGAAGTTCGATCTCGCGTTCGTCGACAGCGGCAGCCTCGTGACGCGCCGCGCGGTGCGCGCGCTCCGCCGGCGCTCGGGCCATGTGGTCAACTTCAATCACGACGATCCGTACGGCGAGCGCGACTGGACGCGTTTCTCGGCGTATCGGAAGGCCGTTCCCGAATACGACCTGGTCGTCGTCGTCCGCCAGCCCAACGTCGCCGAGGCGGACCGGCTCGGCGCCCGCAAGGTGCTGCTGCATCCGCGCGTCGCCGACGAGGTCGCGCACGTCCCGCGCCCGCTGACGTCGTCGATCGAGCGGCAATGGCGGTCCGAGGTCGCGTTCGTCGGATCGTGGATGCCCGAGCGCGGCCCGTTCATGGTCGACCTGATCCGTCGCGGCATCCCGCTCGCGTTGTTCGGTCCCGGCTGGAACAAGGCCGACGAATGGGCGCAACTCGCGCCGTACCACCGCGCGTCGTACCTCGACGGCGATGCCTATGCCTACGCGGTGCAATGCGCGAAGATCTCGCTCGGCCTGCTGTCGAAGGGCAATCGCGACCTGCACACGACGCGCACGATGGAGATCCCGGCGCTCGGCGGCCTGCTCTGCGCCGAACGCACCGACGAGCACGTCGCGTTCTACCGCGACGGCGACGAGGCGCTGTTCTGGTCTGACAGCGCGGAGTGCGCGGACGTCTGCCAGGCGCTGCTCGCCGACGACGGGCGCCGCGACCGGATCGCAGCCAACGGCCGGCGCCGCTACCTCAGCAACGGGTACACCAGCGAGAACCTGATCCGCAACGTGGTGGCCGCGCTGCCATGAGACCGGCCGATGCGATGTCGTGGCCGTCCCGGACG
>CAXTDA010000225.1:0-6751 GCA_964242935.1 uncultured Burkholderiaceae bacterium
ACGCGCGCGTTCAGGATCCGCTTCAGGTAATCGATGGCCATGCGGCCCGCTCCTCTCGTACGACCGGAGCGCGACTCTAGCCGAACGCCCGAACACCGGGTCGATACAATCCCCCGATGCTCGATACCTGGATGCAGGGCCTGCTCGCTTGGTTGTCGTTGCCGCAGTTCGGGTTGAGCAGCGTCTTCGTCGTCAGCTTCGTATCCGCCACCTTGCTGCCGCTCGGGTCGGAACCGGTCGTCTACGGCATGGTCAAGCTCAGGCCCGACCTGTTCTGGGAGACGGTGGCGGTCGCGACGGTCGGGAACACGCTCGGCGGGGTCGTCGACTATTGGATGGGGCGCGGCGCCGAGTGGATGCTCGAGCGACGTCTCCATCTCGACGAGCACGGCCTGCCGATGCAGCCGGCGACCGGAGGCGTTGCCGCCCCCGGCAAGTGGCATCAGCGCGCGGTGCGATGGATGGAGCGCTTCGGTGCGTTCGGCTGCATCCTGTCGTGGTTGCCCGGCATCGGCGACCCGCTCTGCGCGGTCGCCGGCTGGTTGAAGCTGCCGTTCTGGCAATGCACGCTGTGGATGGCGATCGGCAAGTTCCTGCGCTACGTCACGATGACCGCAGGGCTGGTATGGATGTTCTGACTTCGCTCAATGAACGAGGTCGAGGCGACGTTCGATCCGGTCGATGCGAACCTCCAACTGGTCGAACCGGGCGTTCATGCGGAGGATGTCGCCGACGATGATCGCGACGTGATTTTCGAGGCTGGTCACTCGGGCCGTCAGCTCTCCGATCTGCATCTTGATGATCGAGATGTCCGAGCGGATCGCTTTCAGGTGCTCCAGGATCAGGTTTTCCACGTGTTCGATCATGAGACGCATCAAACCGCAGCCTGCCGAGCAGGTCAATCACCCGTTCGGCGCTTTCGTACTATAAAGAGCGGCTGCAACCGCTTCGGCACCCTCCCCCCATGAACGCCCCGCTCTTCCCACCGTCCCTCCACGCCGGACCGACCTCGATCGCGACGTCCGACGCGCCGCCGCGCGTGCGCGAGATTCCGTACAACTACACGTCGTTCTCGGACCGCGAGATCGTCATGCGCCTGCTCGGCGCGGCCGCCTGGTGCGACCTCGAACAGCTGCGGTCCGAGCGCCGCACCGGCCGCTCGGCGCGGATGCTCTACGAGGTGCTCGGCGACATCTGGGTCGTGCAGCGCAATCCCTACCTGCAGGACGACCTGCTCGAGAACCCGAAGCGGCGTGCGGCGCTGATCGACGCGCTCCATCACCGGCTGAACGAGGTCGACAAGCGCCGCCGGGTCGACGGCGTATCGACCGACTCCCCGGCCGACGCCGAACGCGACGCGAAGGTCGGGCAGCTGCTGGCCGCGGCCCGGAAGGCCGTGCGCGCGTTCGAGGACGAGTTCCGCAGCACGTGGGATCTCCGGAAGCTCGCGGCGCTGAAACTCGGCCGCGTCACCGCGAAGGACAACGTCAAGTTCGACGGGCTGTCGCGCGTCTCGCACGTGACCGACGCGACCGACTGGCGCGTCGAGTATCCGTTCGTCGTGCTGACGCCGGACACCGAGGCCGAGATGGCCGCGCTGGTCGCGACCTGCATCGAGCTCGGCCTGACGATCATTCCGCGCGGCGGCGGCACCGGCTACACCGGCGGCGCGATCCCGCTGACGCCGCGCGCGGCGGTCATCAACACCGAGAAGCTCGAGGCGCTGGGTGCGATCGAGATGCGCGTCCTGCCCGGCCACACGCGACCGACGGCGACGATCTGGTCGGGGGCCGGCGTCGTGACGAAGCGCGTCTCCGAGGCCGCCGACGCCGCGGGGCTGGTGTTCGCCGTCGATCCGACATCCGCCGAGGCCTCGTGCATCGGCGGCAACGTCGCGATGAACGCGGGCGGCAAGAAGGCCGTGCTGTGGGGCACCGCGCTCGACAACCTCGCGTCGTGGCGGATGGTCGACTGCGACGGCAACTGGCTCGACGTCGAGCGGATGGACCACAACCTCGGCAAGATCCACGACGCGCCGTTCGCGACGTTCGAGGTGCGTCGATTCCAGCCGGACGGCGTCACGCCGATCTCGACCGAGACGCTCGTCATCGAGGGGAAGCGCTTCCGGAAGGAAGGCCTCGGGAAGGACGTCACCGACAAGTTCCTCGCCGGGCTGCCCGGCGTGCAGAAGGAAGGCACCGACGGGTTGATCACGTCGGCGCGCTGGATCCTGCACCGGATGCCGCCGCATGCGCGGACCGTGTGCCTCGAGTTCTTCGGCCAGGCGCGCGAGGCGATCCCGTCGATCGTCGAGATCAAGGACTTCATGGACGCCGAGGCCAAGGCCGGGCGCGCGATCCTCGCAGGCCTCGAGCATCTCGACGAGCGCTACCTGCGTGCGGTCGGCTACTCGACCAAGTCGAAGCGGGGCCTCGAGACGTCTTCCTTTCCGAAAATGGCGCTGTTCGGCGACATCGTCGGCGACAACGCGGACGATGTCGCGCGCGCGGCGTCGGAGGTCGTGCGGATGGCGAACGGTCGGAGCGGCGAAGGCTTCGTCGCGGTGTCGGCCGAGGCGCGGAAGAAGTTCTGGCTCGACCGCTCGCGGACGGCCGCGATCGCGCGCCACACCAACGCGTTCAAGATCAACGAGGACGTCGTCATCCCGCTCGGCCGCATGGGCGAATACACCGACGCGATCGAGCGGATCAACATCGAGCTGTCGATCGACAACAAGCTCGAGCTGCTCGACGCGCTCGATCGCTGGTTCGCGCAGGAACTGGGCGCGATCCCGCTCGGCAAGACCGACGACGCGGACGTCGACCACCTGAGCCGCGAGGAGCTGATGGGGACGCGCGTCGAGCAGGCGCGCGCGCTGATCGCGGACGTGCGTGCCCGCTGGCGTTATCTGCGGACGCACATGGACGTCACGCTCGACGAGGCGCGCGAAGCCCTGCACGCGCACGGCCTTCCGATGGGCGTCGTCCCGGCGCAGGCCGGGACCCAGGCCTTGTTCGCCGCGCCCCCCCCGCCCCCGCGCCCCCCCCCCGGGGGGGTGGCACGAGCGTGTTCGACCTCCTCCAGGTCCGCGCCATTCGAGTCTCATGGAAGCGCGAGGTGCGCGCGCTGCTTCGCCAGATCTTCAACGGCGCCGAGTTCGCGCCGGTGCTGGCCGGTGCCGAGGCGATCCACAAGAAGGTGCTGCGCGGCCGCGTCTTCGTCGCGCTGCACATGCACGCCGGCGACGGCAACGTGCACACGAACATCCCGGTCAACTCCGACGACTACGCGATGCTGTCGACCGCCAACCGCATGGTCGCCCGCATCATGCAGATCGCCCGCGACCTCGACGGCGTGATCTCGGGCGAGCACGGCATCGGCATCACGAAGCTCGAGTTCCTGACCGAGGCGGAGACGGCCGACTTCCGCGCGTACAAGCAGAGAGTCGATCCCGACGGCCACTTCAACCACGGCAAGCTGCAGTCGCTGCCGGCGGTCCCGGCGGACCTTCGCAACGCGTACACGCCGAGCTTCGGGCTGATGGGCGCCGAGTCGCTGATCATGCAGCAGTCGGACATCGGCGCGATCGCCGACTCGATCAAGGACTGCCTGCGTTGCGGCAAGTGCAAGCCGGTGTGCGCGACCCACGTGCCGCGCGCCAACCTGCTCTATTCGCCGCGCAACAAGATCCTCGCGACGTCGCTCCTGATCGAGGCGTTCCTCTACGAGGAGCAGACGCGCCGCGGCGTGTCGATCAAGCACTGGGAGGAATTCACCGACGTGGCGGACCACTGCACCGTCTGCCACAAGTGCCTCGCCCCGTGCCCGGTCGACATCGACTTCGGCGACGTGTCGATGAACATGCGCAACCTGCTCCGCAAGATGGGTCAGAAGAAGTTCAACCCCGGCACGGCCGCGTCGATGTTCTTCCTGAACGCGACCGACCCGACGACCATCAACGTCAGCCGGAAGCTCATGATGGACTGGGGCTACAAGGCGCAGCGGGCGGCCGTCGACCTGTTCAGGCCCGCCGGCCGGAAGCAGACCGCGGCGCCGCCGTCGACGCATGGCAGGACGCCGGTGCGCGAGCAGGTGATCCACTTCGTCAACAAGAAGATGCCCGGCAACCTGCCCAAGAAGACGGCACGCGCGCTGCTCGACATCGAGGATTCGAAGTTCGTCCCGATCATCCGCGACCCGGTCCACGCGAATGCCGACAGCGAGGCGGTGTTCTACTTTCCCGGTTGCGGCTCGGAACGCCTGTTTTCGCAGGTCGGCCTCGCCACGCAGGCGATGCTGTGGCACGTCGGCGTGCAGACGGTGCTGCCGCCGGGTTACCTCTGCTGCGGCTACCCGCAACGCGGCTCGGGCGACTTCGACCAGGCCGAGAAGATCATCACCGACAACCGCGTGCTGTTCCATCGCGTCGCGAACACGCTCAACTATCTCGACATCAAGACGGTCGTCGTCAGCTGCGGCACGTGCTACGACCAGCTCGCCGGCTACGAATTCGACAAGATCTTCCCGGGATGCCGGATCATCGACATCCACGAGTTCCTGATGGAGAAGGGCGTGAAGCTCGACGGCGTGACCGGGACGCAGTACCTGTACCACGACCCGTGCCATACGCCGATGAAGCAGTACGACCCGCTGAAGGTCGTCAACACCTTGATGGCGAGCGACCTCAACGGCAAGGTCGAGAAGAACGATCGCTGCTGCGGCGAGTCGGGCACGCTCGCGATCACCCGTCCCGACATCTCGACGCAGGTGCGCTTCCGGAAGGAAGAGGAGATCGGGAAAGGCGTCGCGAAGGTGCGGGCCGCGGCGACCGCCGACCAGCCGGCGACGACGCCGGTGAAGATCCTGACGTCGTGCCCGTCGTGCCTGCAGGGGCTGTCGCGCTACGGCGAGGACGCGCCGATCGAGGCCGACTACATCGTCGTCGAGGTCGCCAAGCACATCCTCGGCGCGGACTGGCTGCCCGACTACGTGCGCCGCGCGAACGCCGGCGGCATCGAGCGCGTGCTGGTCTGAAACCGAGCTGACGACGGACCGACGGCGGCGTCACGCCGTCCGCGATTCCGGACGCATGCCCCGGACGCCTGCACAATAGGTCCTCACCGAAAGGCGCGCCGTCGTCGACATGCTCCGATTCACCCGCAGCGACCCCTCCCCGGCACCGAAGAAGGCCCGCATCGTGGACGGCGCCGGCGCGAAGGCCTGGCTCGCCGCGATGGCGCAGCCGAGGTCCGTCCGGAACCTGGGCGAGATCGCCGAGGTGCTGCACTCGCTCGGCGCGGTCGGCGCCGGCGACGGTGCCGTCGCGCTGCAGCCCGAGCGCAAGTTCGCGATCGCCGAACGCGTTCGCGGCGTCCTGCTGCCGATCGTCAACGAGCGCGGCGCCGGCGACCGCTTCGCCCTGCTGCCGCTCGATGACGACTTCGTCGCGCACTTCTGGGCCGCGATCGACGCGACGATCGCGCTCCGCGACGTCTACGTGTGGCTGGTCTCGCAGCTCCCCGACGGGGCGGTGCCGCCCGAGGCGACGCTGACCGGCGGCGTCGCGACGGGCGGTCCGGTCGTCAACGGTTCGAGCGGACCGTTCGTCTCGGGCGTCGGTGCGTTGCAACGCGCCCTCGACGTCAACGCGCAGGTGCTGCTGTGCATCCAGCGTGCCCGCTGGCCGGTGCCGGTCGGCCTCTGGGAGCGGCATTGCGTGCTCGGTCAGCTCGTGCGCGACCTCGACTGCCAGGACGTCGAGGTCGCCGACGTCCTGCGGGTCGGCGTCACGCGAACCTGCCGCTCGGCGTTCGTGATGCCGATCCTGATCGCGCTGGCCGACCCGTGTGCGCGCAATACCGCCGAGTTCGACGTCGTTCGCCTGGCGGCCCAGCGCTGGTCCGCGAAGGCCGGCTTCCGGCTCGAGCGTCGCTCCGAAGGCGCGTCCGCCCCGCTTCGTCCGGTTCCGAATCCGGGGCCGACGGTCGCCCTCGGCAATTTCGTCCTCCGTTTCGATACGCAGAGCGCGATGCTGTCGATCGACCGGCGGCTCGGCGCGCTCGCCGACGGCAAGACGCCGCGCGAGGTCGGCATCGGCGACACGTTGCGTCCGCAGGCGGCTCGCGACCTGCTGCTGATCCTTCGCCAGCGCTGGGGTGCCGTCTCGCCCGCCGACGTCGATTCGCCGGATCGTCCGTGGCGCGCCTCGGCCTCCGGCGTGCAGGTCACCGCCGTGGTCGGCATGCCGACCCGCGAGACGTTGCAGAAGGTGGCGAACCCCGCGAAGGTCGGCCGGAACCCTTACGCTTACCATCAGGGCGGTCACGGCGGCATCACGCGACCCCGTGCGGAAATCGAAGGGGAGCGCATCGAACAGCTGCTCGCCGGCGCGGAGACCTGGACGCTCGCAGCCGAAGCGTCGGACGCCGTCCGCTGCATCCGCAAGTACGGTCGCCCTCGGCTCGGGCTGCAACGCCTGATCGGACTCCAGATCGGCCCGCGCGACCGCGAGGCGTCGTTCCTGGTCGGCTGGATCGAGGCCCTGCAGGGCAGTGCCGTCGGCCGTGCCGAGTCGCCGGCGCGTCCCGGCGGCGCGCACGCCGTGCGCGTGCGGCTCGCACCGGGGCGACCGCAGTTGCTGCACGCGTCGATCGATGGCGTCGACCTCGAATGCGCGATCCTGCTCGTGCCAGGCGCGGCAGCCGGAGCCGGCGCCCGCCCGCGCCCCGCGGCGTTCGTGCCGCTTCCGCAC
>CAXTDA010000226.1:0-6740 GCA_964242935.1 uncultured Burkholderiaceae bacterium
CGGTCACCGCGATCCATGCGAGCGCGCAGTTCGTGCTGTTCTCGTACATCGTCGTCGCCTATCACGACACGGTCGCCGCGACGCCGCTGATGCTGACGCTGCTGCTGGCGCTGAACGGCGCTGCGGGCTTCGTCGGCAACCTCGTCGCGGGCCGCGTCGCGGACCGTCGCGGGACGCCCGCCGTGATTCTCTTCGCGCTGTGGGCGATGACGGTCGCCTTCGTGCTGTGGACCGCGTTGTTCGCGATCGGTCCGGGGCCCGTCGGCCTCGGCATCGCGATCGTCGCGGCGGTGCTCTGGGGCGTCGGCAACTTCGCGAGCAACAGCATGCAGCAGGTGCGGCTCGTCGACCTCGCGCCGGCGCTCGCGTCGGTGTCGGTGGCGCTCAACACGTCGGCCATCTACCTCGGCCAGTTCATCGGCGCGGCGGTCGGCGGCCTGGTGCTCGCCCATCCGTTCACGACGCCGGCGTCGCAGGCGCTGCCGTGGGTGAGCCTGCCCGTCTTCCTCGCCGCCATCGTCGTGTCGATCTCGGCCCAGCGCCGCATCGAACGCGTCGGTCCTGCACAAACCCCTGCCCACCTGGCCTGAAGCCACGCCGCCGTCATGCGCATCCTCGCCGTCAACACCGGCATCGCCGCCCCGCTGTTCGTGCCCGCGCCCGGCGGCAACCGTCAGCAGGTGCTGAGCGGCATCCGCAAGAGCCCGGTCTCGACGCTCGCTGATCCACAGCGCATCGCGCTCGGGCCGCTCGGGTTGGCCGGCGACGAGCAGGCCGACCTCACGGTGCACGGCGGCCGCGACAAGGCGGTGTACGCGTATCCGGTCGAGCACTACCCGACGTGGCACACGATCCGCGAGCAGGCGACGAAGATCGACGAGCCGCTGCCGAGCGGCTTCATGGGCGAGAACCTGACGATCGAGGGACTGCTCGAGAACCGCGTGTGGATCGGTGACGTCCTGCTGCTCGAGCCGGCCGGGCCGCCCGACGCGCCGCCGGTCCGGCTACGCGTCGACGCGCCGCGTCAGCCGTGCTTCAAGTTCAACGCGCGGATGGGGTTCAACCACGCGACGAAGATGATGGTGCAGTCGGGGTTCACAGGGTTCTATCTCGAGGTGCTGCAGACCGGGACGGTGGCCGCGGGCGACACGTTCCGCGTGGTGCCGGGGGCGCGGGAGGTGACGATCGAGGAAATGCATCGGTTGATGACGAGGGGTAAGCAGAAGAACTTGTTCTAGCGTGTCCTCGGTTCGATTGACGCAGTGCCGATGAGGGGCGCTTGAAGTCGAAACGCACCTCATTCGCCGCACCGCTCATCGGACCGGATACTTGCGGAGGAAGGCGTTCGGGCTCAGGGCCGGCACCGGCGACCTTCTGAAGTCACGCTCGTTGCGAGTGATGATGAACTGGGCGCCGCAAGCCATCGCCGCAGGCACCTGCAACGCATCTTCGAAGTCGTCCATCGGCAGATTCAGCGCCGCCATCGCGTCGGCGCGCCCGGTTTGCGCCACGTCCGCCCAGGCCAGCAGACTTCCGATGAAGTCGCGACGCACGACGTTCGAACGCTGACGCTCGATCAGGTAGGCCAGCGTGGCGATCGAATGCCATGCCAGCCAGCCTTCGTGCTGACGTCCGCAAAGGGCGAGGACACGCCCCGACGCATGCGCCTCCGGGCGATGCACCGCCACGTCGAGCAGGACGTTGATGTCGATCAGAAGACGCACGGCGAATTCAGCGGAGGTGCTTGCTCAACAAATGTGCAAGGCGCGGATCGGTCGTCTCCACGTCGCTCGCGGGCGGCAGTTGCAGCTGGCCCTGCCACTGCGCGACCCACCGCTCGGACGCGCCGCCCGCCACGCCTTGAGCGAGCAGCGATTGCTCCAGTGCCTCGCGCACCACCGCCGATTTCGTCAGGCCGCGCTGACGACTCACTTCGTTCAGTGCCGTATTCAGGTCGTCGGGCAACTTCAACGTCATGACGTGCATGATCGGTCCAGGTAATACCGCAAACGATCCGCGATATTACTCCGGAGCAGAGCACGAGAGCGCGAGGATGCGATTTACGTGCTGCGGTACCTCAGCGCAGAGCGGCGCCCGCGCTTTCCGTCGCAGCGCTCAGCACCCGGTCCTGCGTCGCAAGCGGCAAGCGACGACGCAACGCGAGTTCCAGGTAGGCCGCGTCGTAGGCCGTCAACGCATGGCGGGACGCGAGCTCGTCGATCGCGACGACGGATACCGGTTCGCGATCGACCTTGATGCGGAGCGCCGACACGGCGATCGCCAATTCTCGGCGCTTCGCCGCGGTGATGCGCTTTCGCCGCTGCGCGGCGAGCAGGAGGTTCGCCATCTCGAGCAGCCACAACGCGGGAACCCAGACGTCGTGCGTGGCGGTCGCATGAAGCGCGTCTTCCGTGACGTCCGTCGCTTCGTCGGGGAGGAACCAGGCCGCGCTGATCGACGCGTCGACCACGAACGCGCGGACGGTGGCCACGTCAGCGGCGTCCCTCGCCGATCAGGTCGCGACTGGTGAGCCGACCGAGACTGACGCCTTCGCGACTGGCCTTGAGCACGGAGATCGCGTCGCGCGCCCGCTTGTCGGCCTTTTCGGGAACCGGGGGAACCAGTCGGGCGACGACCTTGCCGCGCCGTGTGATTGCGATTTCTTCGCCGGCCTCCACACGGTGTATCAGTTCCGAAAGACGATTCTTCGCATCGAAGACTGCGACATCGTCCATGGCAACGACTCCGGTGAATAGTCCAAGTTTACCCGACTCGATCTAGCTAGCTAGCCATCTGTCATCAGACTCGTCAGCCTTCCGAGTCGTCATCCTTCCGTCTCGCTCGCCCGATCGCTCGCCTTTCGCAGCGCCCGCACGTACCCGTGATGCGCCCAGCCGTCGGTCCATCCCGGCGGCCAGGACAGGGCCGGGCCGCCATAGCGCGGCACGCCGCGCTTGACCGCCATCACCGGGAGGTTCACCGGCATCCCGCGCGGACCGCTGGTCTGCAGCCGCAGGTTGCGGGTGGCCGCTTCCCAGCCGAGGCTGTACGCATGGTCGGGCAGCAACGCATCGCAGACGTCGGCGAACCAGGTCGTGTGGTCGGGGTCGCTGCCGAGCGCCTGCGCGAGCCCCTCGGGATCGTGCGACGCGAGCGCATGGACGAGCTGGTCGGTCGTCGCGCCGGGCGCGTCGCCCCAGCCCATCACCGGATTGAAGTTGTAGTCGGAGCCCGAGCCGTACCAGCCGGGACGGAGCGGCCGATTGACCCAGAAGCCGCTCCGATCGCGTCGTCCGGTGAAGAGGTGCCAGCGCCAGTGCAGGCCCGACGGCTTCGGCCACGTGTACAGATAGAGGCGCTCGTAACCGGCGCCGTGCAGCGCGCGCACCATCGCCATCAGTCGCGCGTGCGGCATGTAGTCGGGCGCGGCACGGCGAAAGCGGATCGGCGAGCCGTCGGCGTGCGCGATGCAGTCGTCGCTGAGCGACAGGTCGAGCGTGTTGACTTCGCTGCCGAAGCGCGCGCTGACCCAGCCGGTCAGCAGGTTGACGCCGGTCAGCACGCCATAACCGCGCGCGGGATGGAAGACGATGGTGCCCGGAGCAAGGGGTTTGTGTTCGCTCATGGCCGAGACTCTAACAGCACGAACCGCACGAAGTGGCATGCCCCCGGGACCTCTCGCGGAAGCGAAGAACGGGCGCGGGTGTGCCTTACCATCACGCCACGCGTCCTCTGCCGAACGGCCCGAGATCCTCCATGCCCGCACCGACCATCGCGCTAATCTACGCGCATCCGTATGCCGAACGATCGCTCGCGAATCGCGAGTTGCTGTCGGCGCTCGACGACCTGCCGTTCGTCGATCGGTGCCCGCTGTACGACCTCTACCCCGACTTCGACATCGACATCGAGGCCGAGCAACGGCGCCTCGAGGCGGTCGACGTGGTCGTGATCCAGCACCCGGTCTACTGGTACAGCACGCCGGCGCTGCTGAAGCTGTGGATCGACGAGGTGCTCGCGCTCGGCTGGGCCTACGGAAAGGGGACGAGTGCCCTCGCCGGCAAGAAGATGCAGTGGGTCGTGACGACCGGTGGCGACTTCGGAGCGTATTCGGCGGAGGGACCGCACGGTCACCCGTTCGAGGTCTTCGTCGCCCCGATGCGGCAGACGGCGCGCTTCTGCAGGATGCAATGGCTCGAACCGATCGTGGTCCACGACTCGCACGCCGACCAGGCCCAGGTGCGCGAAGCGGGCGCGCGTTATCGCCAGCGACTGGTCGAGCTCGACGCGGCGTACGGCCCGGCGCATCGCAAGGATCCCGCGAAAGCCACCGCGCTCGCCGGCGGCGGCCTGCAACCCCTGGCCGTCGGGCCATGACCGTCGACCTGATCGTCTATCTCGCGGCCGCGGTGATCGCAGTGCCGATCGCGAAGCGCCTCGGGCTCGGCTCGGTGCTCGGCTATCTGATCGCCGGTTGCGTGATCGGACCTTGGGGGCTCAGGCTGATCTCGGACGTCGAGAGCATCGGACAGGTCTCGGAGTTCGGCGTCGTGCTGATGCTGTTCCTGATCGGGCTCGAGCTCGACCTCGAGGAGCTCTGGAAGCTGCGCGGCGCTGTCTTCATCGGCGGCGGCGCGCAGATCGGCCTGACCGGCACGCTGTTGTCGTGCGGGCTCGCAGCGCTCGGGCTCGCGTGGCCGGCGGCGCTGATCGCCGGCTTCGCGCTCGCGATGTCGTCCACCGCGATCGGCATGCAGGTCATGGCGGAGCGCAACATGACCGCGACGCCGGCCGGCCGCAGCGCGTTCGCGATCCTCCTGTTCCAGGACATCGCGGCGATCCCGCTGATCGCCGTCGTGCCGCTGGTCGCGCAGTTGATGGGACTCGGGAAGCACGCGGCGAGCACCGAGCCGGTCTGGCAGAAGGCGGTGATCGCGATCGCGGCGATCGTGCTCGTGATCGTCGCCGGCCGCTATCTGGTGCGGCCGGTGCTGCGCATCGTCGCGAAGGCCGACGTCCGCGAGGTCTTCACCGCGTTCGCACTGCTGTTGGTCGTCGGCATCGCCGAGCTGATGAGCTTCGCCGGGCTGTCGATGGCGCTCGGCGCGTTCATCGCCGGCGTCCTGCTCGCGAGCTCCGAGTACCGGCGCGCGCTCGAGACCGACATCGAGCCGTTCAAGGGGCTGCTGCTCGGCCTCTTCTTCATCGGCGTCGGCATGTCGATCGACTTCGGCCAGGTCCTCGCGAGTCCGTGGCTGCTGCTCTTGCTGGTAACGGGCCTGATCGCGATCAAGTTCGCGGTGCTGGTCGCAATCGCCAAGCCGCTCGGCGTGCCGCGGAAGGAACGCCTCGCGTTCGGCGCGTTGCTCGGGCAGGGCGGGGAGTTCGCGTTCGTCGTCTTCGGCGTCGCGGCCGAGTCGCGCGTGCTCGACGGCGAATGGATCCCGCTGCTCACCGCGGCGGTCGCGATCTCGATGGCCGCGACGCCGATCGTGCTGATCGTCGCCGACAAGCTCGTCGCGCGCATCGCGCGGCGCGAACGCGGCGGCGCCACCAGCGACGTGATCGACGAGCGGGCGCCGGTGATCATCGCGGGCTTCGGACGCTACGGCCAGGTGGTCCAGCGCGTGCTGAACGGCTCGGGCTATCCGGTGATCGTGCTCGACCACGACCCGGACCAGATCGACCTGCTGCGCCGCTTCGGCGCGAAGGTGTTCTACGGCGACGCGACGCGCCTGGACCTGCTCGAGGCCGCCGGTGCGCGCGACGCGGCGCTGCTGGTGATCGCGATCGACGACGTCGACGACAGCATGCAGCTCGCGAAGGCCGCGACCGAGGCGTTCCCGGGATTGCGCATCCTGGCGCGCGCACGGAACGTGCGCCACTGGCTGGAGCTCCGCGAGCTCGGCATCGACCACGTCGAGCGCGAGACGTTCGAGTCGGCGCTCCGCACCGCGCGGTCGGCACTCGAAGTGCTGGGCATCCGTCCGTTCGAGGGACGCCGGATCGCCGACCGTTTCCGCCGGTCGACGATCAGGACGCTCGAGGCGATGCTGCCCGAGTTCCGCGACGAGCAGAAGCTGGTCGCCCGGGCACGGAGCGGCCGCGACGAGCTCGAGAAGATGCTGACCGACGACCGCCAGCGGCGCGACACCGATCACGGCAGCGGCTGGGGCCGGACGGCCGGTGGGCCTGTCGACTGACGTCCGGTCGCGTGAAGATGCCGCGCGTGACGGCGATGCGCGCGGCGTCGCGCGCACCGGACTCTGGGTGCTCGCGGTCCAGTGCCTGCTCGCGCTGTCGTGGACGCTGTACGTGCTGTTCCTGCCCGGGATGTTGGCCGATGCCGGCATCGAACGCCGCTGGTTCGTCTACGTGCTGCTCGCCGACCAGGCGATCTTCGCGGCTAGCGACTGGGTCGCCGGCGTCTGGGCCGACCGCGTCGCGGTCGTCTGGCGACGGCTCGGTCGCGTCGTCACGGTCGTCGCGCTGCTGTCGTCGGCCGCACTGCTCGCGATGCCATGGGTGGCGAAGGCCGGCAACGCGACGCTGCTGCTGGTCGTGATCTTCGCGTGGGCCGCGACGTCGTCGGCGTTGCGCGCGCCGGTGTTCGCGCTGCTCGGGCGCGTCCGCGAGGCCGACGCCGCGGGGACGCGAAGGCGCGCCGGCATCGTCAGCCTCGCGCTGGTCGGCATCGGCCTCGCCGGCGCGATCGGGCCCTACGCCACGCTGTTGTTGAAGAG
>CAXTDA010000227.1:0-6674 GCA_964242935.1 uncultured Burkholderiaceae bacterium
CCGGACGACCGTGCGAGCCGTTCGTGCCGACCCCGGCGTCGGTCGCGAAGGGCCTCGAGCTCGGCAAGCGCGCGTACGACCGGCTCGACGCGAGCGGCGCCGAGGTCGCGCTGATCGCACGCGCCGGACAGGACCTGACGCCGTACCGGCTCCGCTGGTCGCACATGGGGTTCGCGTGGCGCGACCATCCCGACGGCCGCTGGACCGTCGTGCACGAACTCAACACCTGCGGCGCAGCGACCTCGGCGCTCTACGACGAAGGCCTCGGCAACTTCTTCCTCGACGACCCGTTCCGCTACGAGGCGCTGATCGTCGTTCCCGACGCCGACACGCAGCGGCGCCTTGCCGAGCTGCTGCGCGGCGAACTGCCGCAGGCGCTGCACGACAGCCGCTACAACGTGGTCGCCTATCCGTTCTCGACCGAATACCAGAACTCGAACCAGTGGGTGCTCGAGCTGGTCGCGGCGGTGCTGTCACGCGAGCAGCCGGTCGCCGACCGTGCGACAGCGCAGGACTGGCTGAAGGCCAGCGGCTATCGCCCGTCCCACGCTCGAGATCCCGGCGATGACGCGCCTCGGCGCCCGCCTCTTCAAGGCCAACGTCGCGTTCGACGACCAGCCGTTCGACCGCCGCATGGCGGGCCACATCGACGCGGTCTCGGTCGAGTCGGTCGTGGCCTTCCTCCGCGTGCGCGGCGTCGTGAAGGACGCGACGCTCGTGGCGCTTCCACCGGGCCTGCCGAGGCGCGTGCCGGATCGCTGATCTAGACTGCGGATTGCTCGACATTGCGCGATTCCGGACGGACCCATGACTTCAGCCGCTGCGGTATCCACGCCTGCCGCAGCCGAAGACCCGATCCGCGCGGCGCTGGCGCTCGGCGCGCTCGGCGTGGTGTTCGGCGACATCGGCACGAGCCCGATCTACGCGTTGCGCGAATCGTTGAAGGCCGCCGGGCCGGCCGTCGTCGAGCAGACCGTCCTCGGCGTCCTGTCGCTGGTCTTCTGGGCGGTCGTGCTGATCGTCGCGATCAAGTACGTCGTCGTCGTGATGCGCGCGGACAACCAGGGCGAGGGCGGCACGATGGCCCTGCTGTCGCTCGCCCTGCCGGTCGCCGGCCGGTTGCACGGTCCCCTGCTCGTCGTGGGACTCGCGGGCGCGGCGCTGTTCTTCGGCGACGCGATGATCACGCCGGCCATCTCGGTTCTGAGCGCGATCGAGGGGATGACGCTCGTCACGCCCCAGGTCAAGCCGTACGTGGTGCCGATCGCGGTCGCGGTGCTGATCGGGCTCTTCGCGATCCAGCGGCGCGGGAGCGGCCGGGTCGGCACCCTGTTCGGACCGGTGATGCTGCTGTGGTTCGTCGTGCTCGCTGTCGCCGGGGCTGCGCACATCGTCGCCCGGCCCGGCGTGCTCGCCGCGATCGATCCGCGCCATGCGATCGGCTACCTCACGCACGTCCATCCCGCCGTCGCCTTCGCGGTGGTCGGGTCGGCCTTCCTCGCGCTGACGGGCGGCGAGGCGCTGTATGCGGACATGGGTCACTTCGGACGAACCGCGATCCGCGTCGACTGGTTCGTCCTCGTGATGCCGGCGCTGGTCGTCAATTATTTCGGGCAGGGGGCCCTCGTCCTCAACGACCCGGCGGCGGTGAGCAATCCGTTCTTCCTGCTGTTCGACGGACGCCTGTTGCTGCCGGTGGTCCTGCTCAGTACGGCCGCGACCGTGATCGCGAGCCAGGCGGTGATCTCCGGCGCGTTCGCGCTCGTCCAGCAAGCGATCCAGCTCGGTGTCCTGCCCCGTCTGGACGTGCACCAGACGTCCGATGAATCGGCGGGCCAGGTGTACGTGCCCCAGGTGAACTGGATGCTGGCGATCGCCGTGGTGGCGCTGGTGTGGGGATTCGGCAGTTCGGATGCGCTCGCGAGCGCCTACGGGATCGCGGTCGCGGGCAACATGCTCGTCACGACGCTGCTGGTCGCCACCGTCGCACGCGGTCTCTGGCACTGGCCGTGGATCGTGGTCGCGCCCGGCCTCGTCGGCTTTCTGGCGATGGACGTGATCTTCGTCGCGGGCAACTTCCACAAGATCCTGGAAGGCGGCTGGTTCCCCCTGTCGTCCGGCACGGCGCTGCTCGTCATGATGCTGTGCTGGCGTCGCGGCCGGGCCGCCGCGTTCGAGAAGCGCGACGAACGGGCGGTGCGGGTCGATGCCTTCATCGAACGGCTCTCGGGTACGCACGCGCCCGCGCGGACGCCCGGCACCGCGATCTATCTGACCCAGTCGCAGGACCTGGTTCCCGACGCGCTGGCGCTCAATCTGAAGCACAACGGCGTGGTCCATGCACAGGTCGTCCTGCTGACGGTCGCGACCGAACGGGCGCCCCGGACGCCGGAAGAGAACCGGGTGGTGGTCGACGCGTTGCCTGCCGGCTTCGTGCGGGTCCGCATGACGTTCGGCTTCGCCGAGAAGCCGGACGTCCCGGCCGCCTTGCGCCAGCATCGCGACCGGCTCGGCTTCGACGAGGCGGCGTGCTCGTACTTTCTGGGCCGCGAGACCCCCGTTCCGTCGCTGCATCCGGAACTTCCGCGATCGGTCGAACGGGTCTACGCGTTCCTCGCCCACAACGCGGTCCGCGCGCCCGACTACTACCTGATCCCGGCGTCCCAGGTGGTCGAGCTCGGCACCCGGGTCGAGCTCTGACGGCGACGGGACCCTATAATCGCGGCCTTTGCTTCGGCCCGTCGCCGCGGTCCGTCCCCGAGCCGTCTTGATCAGTCCCCCGCATTGCCAGAGCCCGCACGTCCTTCGACTCGACGGCGGCAGCGCGCTCTCGGCGTTCCGCGTCGAGCGTCTCGTCGCGCGACTGCGCGGCGAAGGGATCGCCGTCCGCGCGCTGCTGGCACGGCACATCCACCTCGTCGCCGCGACTCGAACGCTCGAGGCCGACGAGCGCGAGAAGCTCGATGCGCTGCTCGACTACGGCAACCCGGCCCCCGCGCCGTCGTCGAAAAGCGAGACCTTCGTGGTTCTTCCGCGCCTCGGCACCCTTTCGCCGTGGGCCAGCAAGGCGACCGACATCGCGCATCGCTGCGGACTCGACGTGGTGCAGCGGATCGAGCGCGGCGTGGTCTACGACATCGACGTGCGGGCCGGCCTGCTCGGCCGCGGCAGGATCGATGGCGCCGATCGCGCGCGCGTCGCCGCGCTGCTCCACGACCGCATGACGGAGACCGTGGTCGACGCCGACTTCGAGATGGCCCGCCTCTTCGATCGCGTCGATGCCGAGCCGATGCGGGTCGTCGACCTGCAGGCGCGCGGCCGCATCGCGCTCGTCGAAGCCAACGACGACTGGGGACTGGCGCTGTCCGACGACGAGCTCGACTATCTCGTCGACGCGTTCGCGCGGCTCGGCCGCGACCCGACCGACGTCGAGCTGATGATGTTCGCGCAGGCCAACAGCGAGCATTGCCGCCACAAGATCTTCAACGCGTCGTGGACCATCGACGGCATGCCGCAGGAGCGCACGTTGTTCGCGATGATCCGCCACACGGAAGCCGCATCGCCGCGCGGGACCATCGTTGCATACGCCGACAACGCGGCGATCATGGAAGGCGCGTTCGCCGAACGCTGGTTCCCCGACCGCGAAGGCCTCTGGCGCGGGCGGCTCGAGCCGGTCCACGTCGTCATGAAGGTCGAAACGCACAACCATCCGACGGGAATCGCGCCGTTCGCCGGCGCCGCGCCCGGCGCGGGCGGCGCGATCCGCGCCGCAGGGGCCCCCGGCCGCGGCGCGACGCCGACGGCCGGCCGCGCCGGCGTCGCGGTGTCGAACCTGTATCTGCCCGACGCGACGCGGTCGTGGGAACGCACCGTCGGCCGGCCGGCGCGGATCGCGGCGCCGCTCGAGATCATGATCGACGGGCCGCTCGGCGCGGCCGCGTTCAACAACGAGTTCGGGCGGCCGAACCTGGGCGGCTACTTCCGCGTCTTCGAGCAGCGCGTCGGCGACGTCGAGTACGGCTATCACAAGCCGATCATGATCGCCGGCGGCATCGGCAACATCCGCGCGGAGCACACCGACAAGCTCGGCCTCCCCGACGGCGCGCTGCTGATCCAGATCGGCGGTCCGGGTCTGCGGATCGGCATCGGGGGCGGCGCCGCGAGCTCGATGGCGACCGGCGCGAACACGGCCGCGCTCGACTTCGATTCGGTCCAGCGCGGCAATCCCGAGATGCAGCGGCGCGCGCAGGAGGTCATCGACCGCTGCTGGCAGGCGGTCGACGCCGAAGGGCTCGATGCGAACCCGATCCTGTCGATCCACGACGTCGGCGCGGGCGGCCTGTCGAACGCGTTTCCGGAGCTGGTGGAAGGCGCCGGCCGCGGCGCGCGTTTCGACCTCGCGCGCGTGCCGCTCGACGCCCGCGGCCTGTCGCCGCGCGAGATCTGGAGCAACGAGTCGCAGGAGCGCTACGTGCTCGCGATCCTCTCCGATCGCCTCGATGCGTTCGCGGCGATCTGCGCGCGCGAGCGTTGCCCGTACGCGGTCGTCGGCATCGCGACCGACGAACGGATGCTGGTCGTCGACGGCTCCACGCGCCAACCGAGGCCGGTCGACCTGCCGATGGACGTGCTGTTCGGGAAGCCGCCGAAGCTGCATCGCGACGTGACGCGGCCGGTCCGTTCGTTCACTGCGATCGACCTGACCGGCCTCGATCTCGAGACCGTCGCGCGCGACGTGCTGATGCACCCGACGGTCGGCGACAAGAGCTTCCTCGTCACGATCGGCGACCGCACGGTCGGCGGCCTGACGTCGCGCGACCAGATGGTCGGACCGTGGCAGGTGCCGGTCGCCGACTGCGCGGTGACGCTGATGGACTACGCCGGCTGGACCGGCGAGGCGATGGCGATGGGCGAGCGGGCGCCCCTCGCGACCATCGACGCGCCGGCGTCGGGCCGCATGGCGGTCGGCGAGGCGATCACGAACCTGGTCGCCGCGCCGGTCGAGCGCATCGACGACATCAAGCTGTCGGCGAACTGGATGGCCGCGTGCGGTCCGAACGCCGGACGGTCCGGCGAAGATGCGGCTTTGTACGATACCGTACACGCGGTCGGCATGACGCTGTGCCCGGCACTCGGCATCGGCATCCCGGTCGGCAAGGACTCGTTGTCGATGCGGACGACGTGGCCTGCCGATGGCGCCGCCGTCGGGACCAGCGTGGTGGCGCCGGTATCGCTGATCGTCTCGGCCTTCGCGGCGGTGCGCGACGTCCGCGCCGCGTGGACGCCGCAGCTCCGCACGCCACGGAGCGACCCTGGCCTGTCGGAAACGTCGTTGCTGCTGATCGACCTCGGCGCCGGCCGGCATCGGCTGGGCGCGTCGATCCTCGCGCAGGTGACGGGCCAGGTCGGCGATGCGGTGCCCGACCTCGACGACCCGGCGCGCGTGAAGGCCTTCTTCCAGACGATGGTCGCGCTTCGCGCCGCGTCGCTGGTGCTCGCGTACCACGACCGCTCCGACGGCGGCCTCTTCGCGACGGTCTGCGAGATGGCGTTCGCCGGACGCTGCGGCGTGTCGCTCAACGTCGACCTGCTGACGCTCGCAGGCGACGGCGGCGACGACTACGGCGACTCGAAGAACTGGGCGACGCAGGTCGCGGCGCGGCGCGACGCGGCGACGCTGAAGGTGCTTTTCGCCGAGGAGCTCGGCGCGGTGCTGCAGATCCGCACGGCCGACCGCACCGCGGTGATGGACATCGTCCGCCGCCACGGGCTCGGCGCGATCGCGAACACGATCGGCAAGTGCAACGACCGCGGCGTGATCGAGATCTACCGCGACGCGAAGTGCATCTATTCGAAGCCGCGCGCCGAGCTGCACCGCGCATGGAGCGACACGAGCTGGCGGATTTCGCGGCTGCGCGACGAACCCGCGGCCGCCGATGCAGAACACGAAGCGATCGACACCGACCATCCCGGCCTGCCGACCCGCGTCGCATTCGACCTCGACGACGACATCGCCGCGCCCTTCGTCGCGACCGGCGTCCGGCCGCGGATCGCGATCCTCCGCGAGCAGGGGGTCAACAGTCAGAGCGAGATGGCGTACGCGTTCTGGAAGGCCGGGTTCGACAGCGTCGACGTGCACATGAGCGACCTCGCCGCCGGCCGCCGCACGCTGGCCGACTTCGCCGGCTTCGTCGCGTGCGGCGGCTTCTCGTACGGCGACGTGCTCGGCGCCGGCGAGGGCTGGGCGAAGGCGATCCGCTTCGACGCGCGCCTCGCGGACGGCTTCGCGGCGTTCTTCGCGGACGCGGACCGCTTCGCGCTCGGCGTCTGCAACGGCTGCCAGATGCTGGCGTCGCTGGCGCCGATGATCCCGGGCGCCGCGGCCTGGCCGCGGTTCACCGCGCACCCCGCGCGCGTCGAGGCGCGGCAGGCGCGCCGCCGGCGGCGGCGGTCGCTTTCTGATTGTCGCGGGCCGGGCCGCCGACGTCGACTCGTTGGAGCAGGTCATCGCCACCCTCGACGTGGACGAGCTGCGGGGCCGATCCTTCGCCCTCGTGCCCTTGAAACAGGCTTCGGCCGCGGCGGTCAGCCGCGACCTCGGCCAGATGTATAATGCCGGCGGGGCTCAGCGGATCAGCGTCATGCCGATCGAGCGCATGAACGCGGTCATGCTG
>CAXTDA010000228.1:0-6671 GCA_964242935.1 uncultured Burkholderiaceae bacterium
GGCCAGGGGTCCCGCGATGACGATGCCGAGACCGGGCAACGCGAGCGACGTGCCCACCGCGGCGATCGCCGCCGCGATCGCACCGACCGTGCCGCCGATCGCGCCGCCGACGCCCGCGCCTTTGGCCGCCTTGTTGCCGAGCTCGGTCTCCTGTCCGGCGGTGTCACCGAAGTGCGTCTTTCGCGTGTCGTCGGACATCACGAGGTTGACGTCGTCGGACCCGTAGCCGCGGGCGGACGTGCTCGCGTAGGCCGCTTCGGCGCTCTCGCGGTCCGGGAACAGCCCGGTGACGAGGCGACCGCTGGTCGACGAGGAAGAGGTGGTGTTCGGGGTGTCCATCGTGTTGGTCATTTGCGATCTCCTGTCGTGCGTTGTCTGGTGCGGAATACGAAAGCCGGTCAGGGGCTCGTGGCTTCCTTGTCGGTCTTCGTCACGGCCTTCTGCGTCTTGTGAACCTTGTCCTTGGTGGCGGTCGCCGCGTCGGACGTCTTCTCCTTGACGGTCGAGACGGCCTCGCCGGTCTTGTTCTTGACGGTCGTCGCGGCGTCGCTCGCCTTGTCGGCGGCAGACGGACCGGTGCGGACGAACGCGGCGTCCTTGCCGGTCTGCACCGCCTTGCGGTTCGCCTCGTCGGCGGTCTGTTGCGACGTGCCGATGGCCTTCGGTTGATCGGTCGCTGGCGCGGTCGTCTGCGCCCCGGCCGTCGACGCCGTTGCGGCGACGATCAAGCCGAGCGAGAACGATGCGGCCACGCGTCGGGCTGCGTAGGTCATTGGGGTCTCCTCTTAAGGAGCCGTGGACAGGCTCCGGGAGGCAGACGATACGGATACGGTCGGCCGGCCCATGCCGGCGGAAGGCGGTCGATCGCGTAGGACGAGACCTTTTCAGGATCGGGCGTCCCGGCGACCCGACGACGCGCCGAAGCGCGATCGTCGTCAGGGGCCGCGGTCGTGCGTGACCGGCTTCCCGGTCGTCTCCTCGTACCAGCCCGGATGGTGATGCCGGGCCCACGCGTGGCTGACCGAGCCGCGCGTCATCGCCTTGATCGATCCCTTGACCCAGATCGCCGAATAGATGTGGACGACGATCCCCGCGATCAGCACGAACGCGCAGAACGCATGCAGCAGCACGGCGACGCGATGGACCGGCACCGGAAAGAACGGGCCGAAGATCGAGCGCCAGATCACGATGCCGGTCAGCACCAGCACGATCATCGTGCCGACCATCACGAAGAACAGCAGCTTCTGCCCCGGGTTGTACTTGCCGATCGCCGGCATCCGCTCGTCGCGGTTCATCACGACGTCGTCGATCTGGCGGATCCACTGCGTGTCGTTGCGCGCCCACAGGTTGCGTCGCCACATCGTGATCGCGAGGATCGCGAAGCTCGCGAACATCACGAGCCCGATCCACGGGTGCAGGATGCGCGCCCACTGCGGACTCCCGAACAGGTGCACGAGCGGGAAGAACGCCGGATGGAAGAACGCGAGCCCGCTCGCCGCGAGCAGCACGAAGCAGATCGCGGTGATCCAGTGGTTGGCGCGCTGGGTCGGCTCGTAGCGGACGATGCCGGGCTTCGTCGCCGCGGGGATGACGGGCGTGCTGCTCACGGTTGCCTCCGGTTTTCATCGGCGGCGAGGCGGCGCTCGATACGGTCCTGGCGAACGTCGGTGTGTTCGGCCGGATCGTCCTCGCGCGGATCCATGTCGTCGTCGTCGACCGGCTCGTCCTTCGGGCCGACCGTGATGTAGTGGAGGAAGCCGCCGAGCGCGATCGCCCCGAGCGCGAAGGTCGCGAGCGGCTTCGTCAACCCCTTCCACAGCGACACGACCGGCGAGATCGTCGGGTCGACCGGCAGGTGGACGGCCTGCGGGTTGTTCAGGTCCTTCAGCACGTACATCACGTGCGTGCCGCCGACCCCGGCCGGGTTGTACAGCCCCGCGTTCTTGTAGCCGCGCTCGTTCAGGTCGACGACGCGATCGGCCGCCTGGTCGATCATCGCTTCCTTCGTGCCGAACATCAGCGCGCCGGTCGGACAGGTCTTGACGCAGGCCGGCTCGAGACCGACCGCGACCCGGTCCGAACACAGCGTGCACTTGTAGGCCCGATGGTCGATCTGCGACACGCGCGGCACGTTGAACGGGCAGCCGGTCACGCAGTAGCCGCAGCCGATGCAGTTGTCGGAGTTGAAGTCGACGATGCCGTTCGCGTACTTGATGATCGCGCCCGGCGCCGGGCACGCCTTCAGGCAGCCCGGCTCCTCGCAGTGCATGCAGCCGTCCTTGCGGATGGTCCAGTCGAGCGCGCCGGGGTTCGGGCCGTCCTTCGCCTCGGTCTCGAAGTAACGCATGACGGTCCATGCGTTCGGCTCGAGGTCGTGCGGGTTGTCGTAGACGCCGGTGTTGGTGCCGGTCGTGTACTCGAGGTCGTTCCACTCGCTGCACGCGGTCTGGCAGGCCTTGCAGCCGATGCACTTCGAGACGTCGATCAGCTTCGCGACCGGGATCTGGTGGTTGCGGGCCTGCGGCGGCAGCGTGGTCGTGGCCGATCGAGCGAGGATGTCCTGGTTGCTCATGGTCAGGCCTTCTCGATGTTGACGAGGAACGCCTTGTACTCGGGCGTGTTGGTGTTCGCGTCGCCGACCGACGGCGTCAGCGTGTTGACCGCGTAACCCTGCCGCGCGACGCCCGAGAAGCCCCAGTGGTTCGGCAGGCCGACGGTATGCACCGTCTGGCCGTTGCAGGTGACGGTGCTGATCCGCTTCGACACGACTGCGACCGCCTTGATGAAGCCGCGGCCCGAGCTGACCTTGACCCGGTCGCCCGCCGCGATGCCCTTCTCCTTCGCCAGGTTCTCGCTGATCTCGACGAACTGCTGCGGTTGCAGCATCGCCGACGTCTTCGTGTGCTTGGTCCAGTAGTGGAAGTGCTCGGTCAGCCGGTAGGTCGTCGCGACGTACGGGAAGTCCTTCGCCTTGCCGAACTGCGCGAGGTCGCCCTTGAACACGCGCACCGCCGGGTTGAACACCGCCTTCGCGTTGTCGGGGTTCAGCAGGTTGACCGCGAGCGGCGACTCCATCGGCTCGTAGTGCTCCGGGAACGGGCCTTCGTTCAACGCACCGACCGAGAAGAAGCGGGCGACGCCTTCCGGGTTCATGATGAACGGACCGACGTTGTCCTCGGGCTTGTTCGTCACCACGTAGTCGGGCACGTCGTTGCTGACGTACTTGCCGTCGCGCCACGCGACCACGGCCCGCTTCGCATCCCAGGGCTTTCCGGACGGGTCGGCGCTCGCGCGGTTGTAGATGATGCGGCGGTTGGCCGGCCACGCCCACGCCCAGTTCGGCGTGTTGCCGAGGCCCGAGTCGCTGTTGTCGCGACGCGCCATCTGGTTGCCGGCCTGCGTCCACGAACCGGCGAAGATCCAGCAGCCGCACGCGGTCGACCCATCGGCCCGCAGCAGCCCGAAGCCCGACAGCTGCTCGCCGGCCTTCGCGAGCGTCTTCGCCGCGTCGGCCGGATCGACGACATCGGTGAGCGCCCGGCCGTTGAACTCGCGCGCGATCTCCTCGGGAAGCGGCGAACGCGGGTCGCGATACGGCCACGACATGTTGACGATCGGATCGGGGAACGCGCCGCCGTCCTTCTGGTACATCGTCCTCAGGCGCGTGAACAGCTGGCCGATGATCTCGGTGTCCGGCAGCGCGTCGGCCGGCGGCTCGGCGCCCTTCCAGTGCCACTGCAGAACCCGGCTCGAGCTGACCAGCGACCCGTCCTCCTCGGCGAAGCAGGTCGACGGCAGCCGGAACACCGTCGTCTGGATGTTCGCGGTATCGACCTCGTTGTAGTCGGGGATGTGCTCCCAGAACCGCGATGTCTCGGTCGCGAGCGGGTCGATGACGACGAGGAACTTGAGCTTGGCCAGCGACTCGCCGACCTTCTTCTTGTTCGGGAACGACGACAGCGGGTTGAAGCCCTGCGCGACGTAGCCGTTGATCTTGCCGTTGTGCATGTCCTCGAAGACCTGCAGCACGTCGTGCAGCTTGTCGAGCTTCGGCAGGTAGTCGTAGGCCCAGTCGTTCTCCTTCGTCGCGGCGTTGCCGTACCAGGCCTTCATCAGGCTGACGTGGAACTTCTCGTAGTTCTGCCAGTAGCTGGTCTGCTTCGGACGCAGCGGCTTCAGCGCCCGCTTCTCGATGTACTTCGCGTACTCGACTTCCTTCTCGCCGGGCAGCGTCATGTAGCCGGGCAGCGTGTTCGACAGCAACCCGAGGTCGGTGAGGCCCTGGATGTTCGAGTGGCCGCGAAGCGCGTTCATGCCGCCGCCGGGGAGGCCGATATTCCCGAGCAGCAGCTGCACCATCGCCGCCGTGCGGATCATCTGCGTGCCCTGGCTGTGCTGCGTCCAGCCGAGCGCGTACATGATCGTCATCACGCGGCCCGCCTTGCCGGTGCTGCCGATGTACTCGCACACCTTCAGGAACTGCGCCTTCGGCGTCCCGCAGACCTTCTCCACGATCTCGGGCGTGTAGCGCTCGTAGTGCTGCTTCATCAGGTTGAAGACGCAGCGCGGATTCTCGAGCGTCGGGTCGACGACCGCGTAGCCGTCGTCGCCCATCGCGTACGTCCACGACGTCTTGTCGTACGCGCGCAGCTCCTCGTTGTAGCCCGAGAAGATGCCGTCCTTGAAGTCGTAGTCGTCGCGGACGACGAACGTCATGTCCGTGTACGCCTTGACGTACTCCTCGTGGTACTGCTTCGTGCCGATCAGGTAGTTGATCACGCCGCCGAGGAACGCGATGTCGCTCCCCGCACGGATCGGCGCGTAATAGTCGGCCATCGCGGCCGAGCGCGTGAAGCGCGGATCGACGACGACGAGCCGCGCCTTGTTGTGCGCCTTCGCCTCGGTGACCCACTTGAAGCCGCACGGGTGCGCTTCGGCGGCATTGCCGCCCATGATCAGGATGACATCGGCATTCTTGATGTCGACCCAGTGGTTCGTCATCGAACCACGGCCAAACGTCGGAGCAAGACTTGCTACCGTCGGGCCGTGTCAGACGCGCGCTTGGTTGTCGAAGTTGATGAGCCCCAGCGAGCGGAACAGCTTGTGCGTGACGTAGCCGGTCTCGTTCGACGAGGCCGACGCGGCGAGGATGCCGAACGTCGGCCAGCGGTTGACCGTCACGCCGTCCTTGTTCCTGATCTCGAAGTTCGCGTCGCGGTCGGCCTTCATCAACGTCGTGATGCGGTCGAACGCGTCGTCCCAGCTGATGCGCTTGTACGTATTCGAGCCGGGCTCGCGGACCTCCGGGTACTTGAGACGGTTCGGACTGTGCACGAACTCGAGCAGGCCGGCGCCCTTCGGGCACAACGTGCCGCGATTGACCGGATGATCGGGATCGCCCTCGATGTGGATGATCGCGGACTTCGCGTTCTTCGCACGGTCGCCGAGGCCGTACATCAGGATCCCGCAACCGACCGAACAGTATGGACACGTGTTGCGCGTCTCCGTCGTCCGCGCGAGCTTGAACTCCCGCGCCTGCTCGGCCGCGAACGCGGTCGAATACCCCATCGCCGCGAGGCCCGAAGCGCCAATCCCCGCCGCGCTGATGCGGAAGAATTGCCGTCGGGAAACCTTCATTTCCATGACGTCACCTTTCAGATTCGATCAACGCCTGCAAGCCCTGTCCGTGCGTGAACGACGGATGCGACGACGATGCTCGCACCCGATCCTCGTTCGTGACAACCGGTATTTCTACTGCCTTTCGATCGAGAGGTTCGTCAGCCGACCCGGACCGTGGACCGGTCGCCGGCCCGCGTCGCGAAGCGACCGATCGCCGTCGCGGCCGCGAAGCCGGCCGCCGCAAAGCGCTGGAGCACCTCGTCGACCGCACCGGGCGCGACCGCGACCAGCAGCCCGCCACTCGTCTGCGGATCGCTCAGCAACAAACGTTCCTCCGGACCTTGCTCCGCCGCGATCGTCACGTCGTCCCCGTAGCTCGCGAGGTTGCGGTGCGACGCGCCGGTCACGTGGCCGGTCGTCGCGAAGGTGCGCGCGCGTCGAAGATAGGGCACGCGCACCGCGTCGAGCGCCGCGTCGAGTCCGGCGCCGCGGCACATCTCGAGCAGGTGCCCGAGGAGGCCGAAGCCGGTCACGTCGGTCAGCGCGTGCACGCCGTGGACGGTGGCGAGGTCGCTCCCGACCGTGTTGAGGCGCGTCGTCGCGTCGATCAGCTCGCGATAGTCGTCGTCGGCGAGGCCCGACTTCTTCAGCTTCGCGGCGTACACGCCCACGCCGAGCGGCTTCCCGAGGATCAGCACGTCGCCGTCGACGGCACCGCGGTTGGCGAGCACCGCGTCCGGGGCCACGACGCCGATCGCGACCAGCCCGTAGATCGGCTCGACCGAGTCGATCGTGTGGCCCCCGGCGATCGGGATGCCGGCCGCCGTGCACGCGGCCTGGCCGCCTTCGAGGATGCGCGCGATCGTCGCCGGCGACAGCACGCCGATCGGCATCCCGACCAGGGCGAGCGCGAACAGCGGGCGCGCGCCCATCGCGTAGATGTCCGACAGCGCGTTGGTCGCGGCGATGCGGCCGAAGTCGTACGGGTCGTCGACGATCGGCATGAAGAAGTCGGTGGTCGCGACGATCGCGTGGCGGTCGTCGAGCTTCCA
>CAXTDA010000229.1:0-6244 GCA_964242935.1 uncultured Burkholderiaceae bacterium
CGTCCTCGCGGCGGGCAACCACGCGTTGCTCGCCAACGTGCACGGGCTCTTCGAGGTCGCGAGCGACGATGCGGCCGGCATCGAGTTCGTCCATCAGGCCCGCGTCGCGATCCGCCGGATGCGGAGCGCGCTGCTGACCTTCCGGCCGGTCGCGAAGGGCCGTCGCTTCGACGCGCTCGACGACGGCCTGAAGGCCATCGGCCGTGTGTTCGGGCACGCGCGCGACTGGGACGTTTTCGCGACGACGCTGCTCGAACGCCTCGACGACGTGGTCGCGACCGACGCCGCGGGGAAGTCCGCGATGGCGGCGTTGCGCGTCGAGGTCGGCGCGCGCCGCGCGGACGCGCGGACGGCGCTGATGCGCGTCGTCGACGCCGGCGATTTCGGCGCCACGACGATCGCGGTCGAGCGCTTGGTCGCGCGCCTCGTCGAAGCGGAACGGGGCGGGAAGACGCTCGGTGCCGTCGCGCCGTCGTGGCTGACGGCGCAGCGGAACCGCGTGGTGCGTCGCTCGCGGCGCATCGCGGTGCTCGACGACGACGAGCGCCACGGGCTCCGCGTCGAGGTCAAGCAGCTGCGCTACGCGCTCGACCTGCTCGAAGCGCTCTACGACCGGGCCGCGGTCGGGGATCTCGTCGATGCGCTGGCCGCGCTCCAGGACAAGCTCGGCAAGCTCAACGACGCGGTGGTCGCCGACGCGCTGCTGCAGGGCATCGCCGAATTTCCCGAGCTGCCGCTGATCCGCGCGCGCTTCGGCGCGTGGCTGGCGCGTCACGTCCACAAGCAGTTGCCGAAGGTGGCGGCGCTGTCGGTCGCGCTCGAACTGACGCCGCAACCGTGGCGGCCCGGCGCCGCGGATCGTCGCGCGATGTCCGGCGAAGCGTCCGCGTCTTGAGCACGAACGGCGACCTGTTCGGCGCGGACGTGACGCCCGCGGCACCGCGCCGCGCCGGCCGTGACGTGGGCACGACGCTGTCCGCCGCGATCCCGCTCGCCGAACGGCTGCGTCCGCGAACGATCGACGACGTCATCGGCCAGCCGCAACTGCTCGGCCCCGGCAAGCCGCTTCGCGTCGCGTTCGAATCGAGGCGCCCGCATTCGATGATCCTGTGGGGGCCGCCCGGCGTCGGCAAGACGACGCTCGCGCGGCGGAGGGCCGATGCGTTCGACGCGGACTTCATCGCGTTGGCGGCCGGGCTGGCCGGCGTCAAGGACATCCGCGAGGCGGGCGCGCGCGCCGAGCTGGCGCGCGCCGAAGGGACGGTCAGAGGCGCACGTCGCCAGACCATCGTCTTCGTCGACGAGGTCCATCGCTTCAACAAGAGCCAGCAGGACGCGTTCCTGCCGCATGTCGAGTCGGGCCTCTTCGTCTTCATCGGCGCGACGACCGAGAACCCTTCGTTCGAGGTCAACGGCGCGCTGCTGTCGCGAGCCGCCGTGTACGTGCTGACGAGCCTCGGCGCGGACGATCTCGACGCGTTGATGGAACGGGCGCTACACGATCCGGCCGCGCCCGAGCTGCGCGACGTGCGCTTCGCGCCGACCGCGCGGAAGACGCTGGTCGCGAGCGCCGACGGCGATGCGCGGAAGCTGCTGAACAACCTCGAGATCGTCGTCCGCGCCGCCGATGCCGGGTCACCCGGCGACCGCCCGGAGATCGACGACGCGTTACTGGCCCGCGCGCTGTCGGAGAACCTCCGGCGCTTCGACAAGGGCGGCGACGCGTTCTACGACCAGATCAGCGCGCTGCACAAGGCGGTGCGCGGCAGTCATCCCGATGCCTCGCTGTACTGGTTCTGCCGCATGCTCGACGGGGGCGCCGACCCGCGTTACCTCGCTCGCCGCATGATCCGCATGGCGAGCGAGGACATCGGCCTCGCCGACCCGCGCGCGCTGCGCGTGCCGCGCGAGCCCGCCGCCGGCTACGAACGCCGCGCCACCCCGGACGGCGAGCGCGCGCGCGCCGAGGCGGTGATCTATCTCGCATGCGCCGCCAAGTCGAACGCGGTGTACACGGCGTACGGCGCGGCACGCGGCTTTGTCGCGCAGGACGGCTCGCGGCCCGTCCCGCCGCACATCCGCAACGCGCCGACGAAGCTGATGAAGGACCTCGGCTTCGGCAAGGAATACCGTTACGCGCACGACGAGCCCGAAGCCTATGCGGCCGGCGAGAGCTACCTGCCGGAAGGGATGCCCGAGCCCGGCTGGTATCGCCCGACGGGGCGCGGGCTCGAGGCGCAGATTCGCGAGAAGCTCGCGCACCTGCGCGACCTCGATCGCGCGGCGAAGGAGGAGTCGGATGATTGATCGTCGTTCGTGCGCAGGCGCGTTCCGCGGTCCCGTCCGTCGCCCGACGCCGCCGGGTTCCCGCGTTCGCGGGGGCCATGGACCCCACGCCCACGATCCTCGCGTCCCTGGCGTTGCGGTCGTCGATCGCACCGCGACGCGCGCTCAGAACAGGTGGCGCATCCCGAGTTGCAACGACCACGGGTTGAAACCCGCCGGCACGTTGGCTGCGTTGAACAGGCCGGCGTTGCTCGCGTCGGAGATCGTGAACGCCGCGGCCCCGTTGTTGACGAACTTCGCGGCCGACGAGTACAGGTCGGTCCGCTTCGAGAGCGCGTAGCTTCCGCCGATGCCGATGAAGTTGGCGTCGTTCAGGCGGAGCGGGCTGTTGTTCGTGTCGTAGCGGTTGTCCACGCGGCCGAAGAGGCCCAGCAGTCGGAAGGAACCGACGGGAACGGTCACGCCGGCCCCGTAGCTCTGCTGCCTGACGGTCGTCGCGTTCTTCGTCCGGAAGTAGAGCGCGTGCACCTTCAGCAGCGAGAAATCGTAGATCGCGCCCGCCGCCACGCTGCGGACGGAGTTGTTGTCGAGCGCGCTCTTGGTCGAGATGTATCCGGCGCCGACATAGACCGGCCCCTGCGCATAGGTCAGCGAGGTGCTGAAGAGATCGCCCCCTTTCCTGACGGCGCCGCTCGCGACGGTATTCGTCGCCGACTCGCCCGGGCGGTACTGCCCCTTGAACTGGATTCCGAAGACGGACGGCGATTCGTACGTGATCGAGTTGTCGATCCGCGTGACGTTGCCCACCGCGAAGTTCGCGGTCCGCCCCACCATGCCGGCGGCGCGGACAGGTGCTGGTAGCCGAGCCCGAGGCGCGCCGCGGCGCCCGGCGCGAGGTTCTGGACGACCACGTCGGCCTTCTCGAGCACGAGGCGTTCGAGCACCTTGGCCGCCGCCGGATGCTTGACGTCGAGCGTCAGGCTTTCCTTGGAGCGATTCGTCCATACGAAGTGCGAGGCGAGTCCGCGTACGCGCGAGTCGTACTGGCGCGCGAAGTCGCCGGTACCCGGGCGCTCGATCTTGATGACGCGTGCACCGAGGTCGGCGAGCTGTCGGGTCGCGAACGGCGCTGCGATCGCGTGTTCGAGCGTGACGACGGTGATGTCCTGCAGCGGTTGCATCGCGATCTCTCCGTCAACGAAGCACAGCGGTCGCATCCATCGTCAACCAGCCCTCGTGGTCCTCGGCCCACAGGCGGACGGTCCGGCCATCGGTGTCGACGGCACCGTGGACCTGGAACGGATCGAGATCGAACGTCGGCCTGATGGCCCTGAATCGAAACGTCGCCACCGAAGCCGCGGGCATGTGCTTCCTCACCAGGTCGATCAGCAGCGTCGCGATCAACGGCCCGTGCACGATCAGCCCGGGATAGCCTTCGACCTCGGTGACGTAGCGCCGGTCGTAGTGGATGCGATGGCCGTTGAACGTCAGCGCGGAGTAACGGAACAGCAGGACGTCGTCCGGCACGATCCGCAACGACCAGTCGGCGCCGGTGGGTGCCGGCTGCGGCGGCGGCGCGACGTCGTTCGGACCTTGCGCCGGGCGATAGACGATGTCGTGATGCTCGGTGAGCGCCACGTCGGCCGAGCCGTCGCGTCGCACCTCGTGCCGCACGCGGACGAAGACGAGCGGGCCGGTCCGGCCTTCCTTGGTCGTGACATCCTCGATCGTCGAGAGGCGGCTGACGCGGTCGCCGACGCGGATCGGCGCGTGGAACTCGAACTGTCCGCCGGCCCACATGCGGCGGGGCAGCGGAACCGGGGGCAGGAATCCGCCGCGCTTCGCATGACCGTCCGGTCCGATCCCGGACTGCCGGACCTTCGGCAGGAAATACAACCAATGCCACAACGGCGGCAGGGCCGAACCGTCCGGGACCGGCCGGTCCTCGTCGTCGAGCGTGGCGTGCAGCGCGAGGACCGGCGCGGCAGCGATTACGTCGGACGTCGTCTCGGTGCGGCCGACCCACGCGCCGAGTTGCAGACTCTCGCTTTCCACCGCTCGTCTCCTCCGTCGTTCCGACGCAGCCGTTCAGGCTTTCCGAGAAGTTTGAGTGCGGTCGCAACAAATGATAAGTGCAACGTTCAGATCGATTGATGCACTGGACGCAATTGACGCGTCGCGTCGGCAAAACCGAATGACCGCTTCAGCGATCAGCGTCGTCGAGCGGCAGGCCGGCGGCGCACGACGGGCATTCGGCCGGCGCCCACGCGACGAGGTCCTCGCGAGCCAGCGTCTCCACCGGCAGTCCGTGGTCGTCGAGGAACGCGGTGCCGCGCGTTCCGAGCGCGAGCAATGCGCCGACGACGACGGGCACGGCGCCGATCGACACCAGCGCGTCGAGCGTCGCACGCACCGCCGAGCCCTGGCTGATGACGTCGTCGACCAGCGCGACGCGACGTCCGGCCATGCGCTCGACGAACGTTCGGGGCAATCGATAGCGCGCCCGGAAGAGGGCGTCGCCGCCGAGGTCGTCGCCACGCTCCGCGTATGCGAACCCGATCCCCATCCGCCGCGCGAGCGCCTGTGCGAGGAACGCGCCGCCGACCAGGGGACCGCACACGACCACGGCGTCGTACGGCGCCAGCCGGCCGGCGAGCGCAACGACGAGCGGCTCGAGGCGTCCCGGCTCGGCGAACAACGCGTCGAGTTCGAGCCACACGTCGCCGTGGTGCCCGGACTCGAGGCGGAAGTGCCCTCGCCGGGCCGGGACGAACGCGAGCAGTCCGTCGCGATCCATGGACCCGCTTATTGCGGCAGCGTCGCCTTGGCCTTGCAGTCGACCGTGTCCTGCGGCGCCGGGCCGATGCGGCAGACGACGACCGTTCGACCCGGGCTGTCGTAGAACCACGCGAACGACATGCCGTTCGACGACGAGCTGCCGATCGGCGTCATCACCGGACGCGCATCGGCTCGCATCTGCGCGACGGCGTGGACCGCGTAAGTCGCGAGCGCTGCGACGAGCAACCAGCTTCCGAGCTTGATCATCGATCTCTCCTTCTCGTGTGCTTGACCGCGACGCGCCGCCCTCGTCGCCGGCCCCGGGTCTTATTCATCCACGGACGGTGGGTCCGATCCAGCAGCACGGCCGCCGCGCAGCTCGACCGATTCTTTTTCACGACCGCGGGCATGCCCGCGACATCCGCAAGGACACGCGCGCGATCGGCGGGCGGGAGCAAGTTTCGGTTGCATGCGAAGGCAGGCTACTTCGTAATGGCCGACCACTCACAGCACGACTTGCGTTCGGGACGCGGAGCGACCGGGCGCCGGGAGGATCGCGTGGCTGATCAGAAACGGGGCACCGACGAATCCGTCGACCGCACCGGCAGCGCCGCACCGGCAGGCGCGCCGCCCATCGATGACGCCGCGTCGGGCGCACCGCCCGCGACGCCGCCGCCCGACCCGTTCCGCAGCTTCCTCGTCGGCCTCGCGACCGACCCTGCGAAGCTCGGCGAGTTCATTCGCGATGCCGACGCGACCATGCGGTCGGCGGGTATCGATCCGGTCGACCAGGCCGTCCTGAAGAGTGCCGATCCGGCGACGATCCACGCGCGCCTGAGCGGCCAGAAGTTCTCGTTCGCGCCGCGGTCGCCGGCGCCCGCGACGATCCTCGTCGTCGACATGGTCCCGGGTGCCGCGGGCGATCCGTCCGGGACCGAACACCAGCCGGTCGTCCGTCCGGCAATGCCCGAAGCGGGCCGGACCATCCAAGGGAGTGCCGCCATGTTCCCGAACAGCCCGTTGCAGATCGTGCAACCGCAGATCTTTCCGCAGGTCCACCCGCAGATCTTTCCGCAGGTCCACCCGCAGATCTTTCCGCAGGTCGTGCATCCCCAGGTCGTCGTGCATCCGCAGGTCGTGCACCCGCAAATCGTACATCCGCAGATCGTTGTCCATCCAC
>CAXTDA010000229.1:6254-6644 GCA_964242935.1 uncultured Burkholderiaceae bacterium
CTCGAGCACGGCGCCCAAATAGAGCTCGATCGCGTAGGCGCCGCTGCCGGCCAGCGCCGTGACGTCGATGCGCACCGCGCCAGCCACCGGCGTTGCCACCTGCAGCGCCAGCGCGTCGCCGCCCTGCCCCCGCACCGGCCGGTGGAGCTCCAGCCTCAGCTCATCTTGCAGCTCGTGCATCCGCAGATCTTCCCGCAGGTCCATCCGCAGATCTTCCCGCAGGTGCATCCCCAGGTGGTGGTCCATCCGCAGCCCTTCCTGCCGACGGACACGACATTCCTGCAGATCCCGCCCCAGGTGGTCCATCCGCAGATCTTCCCGCAGGTGGTCCATCCGCAGATCTTTCCACAGGTGGTGCACCCGCAGATCTTGCCGCAGGTGCAACCACAC
>CAXTDA010000230.1:0-1131 GCA_964242935.1 uncultured Burkholderiaceae bacterium
ACGACGGCGTCGAGATGCGCTACCTGAAGGCCCGTCGTGCCGCGCTCGGCGGTTCGATCCCGACGCGTCACGACGCGCACGACCCGGTGTCGGTGCCGGACGTCGATCGCTATGCCGGCTTCGCGTTGCAGGTCGACGGCAAGGCGATGAGCACGACGATGGCGTTCGTCCGCATGCTCGGCAACCTGTTGAAGGACGCGACGCTCGGTCCGCGCATCGTGCCGATCGTCGCCGACGAGGCGCGCACGTTCGGCATGGCGAACCTGTTCCGGCAGATCGGCATCTATTCGAGCGTCGGCCAGCACTACGAGCCCGAGGACATCGGCTCGGTGCTGAGCTACCGCGAAGCGACCGACGGGCAGATCATCGAAGAGGGCATCAGCGAGGCGAGCGCGCTCGGCAGCTGGACCGCGGCAGCGACCAGCTACTCGGTCCACGGCCTCGCGATGCTGCCGTTCTACATCTACTACTCGATGTTCGGCTTCCAGCGCGTGGGCGACCTGATCTGGGCGGCGGCCGACCAGCGCGCCCGCGGCTTCCTGCTCGGCGCGACGGCGGGGCGCACGACGCTCGGCGGCGAAGGCTTGCAGCATCAGGACGGCAGCAGCCTGGTGCAGGCGGCGTGCGTGCCGAATTGCCGCGCGTACGACCCGTGCTTCGCGTACGAATTCGCGGTGATCCTCGACCACGGGATGCGCCGCATGCTCCTCGAACGGCAGGACGAGTTCTTCTACGTCACGCTGATGAACGAGAACTACGCGCAGCCGTCGCTACCCGACGGCGTCGCCGACGACATCGTCCGCGGCCTCTATCGGATCGCGGGGCCGCCGACCGCCGTGCCGGGCGTTCGGCTGGTCGGCTCCGGCGCGATCCTCCTCGAGGTGCTGGCGGCGGCGCGACTGCTCGCCGACGACTGGTCCGTCGTCGCCGACGTGTGGAGCGCGACCAGCTTCAGCGAGCTGGCGCGCGACGGCCGCGAGGTCGCGCGCTGGAACCGCCTCCACCCGGACGCGGCGCCGCGGACCAGTCACGTCGGCCGCTGCCTCGCCGGCGATGCGCCGGTCGTCGCGGCCCGCGCCGATTTCCGCGCGGGGGCGCCATGCCTCGCCGCGGTCCGAGGTGCGCCGTTGT
>CAXTDA010000230.1:1141-6632 GCA_964242935.1 uncultured Burkholderiaceae bacterium
CCGCAGGTCCGCGCGTGGCCGCAATCGATCGCCGAGTACCTCGGTGCGCCGTTGACGACGCTCGGCACCGACGGCTTCGGACGCAGCGACACGCGGTCGAGGCTGCGACGCTTCTTCGAAGTCGATCGCCATCACGTCGTGCTCGCGGCGCTGACGGCGCTCGCCGCCCGCGGGCAGGTGGACGCGCGGACCTGCGGTCGCGCGATCGAGCGCTACGGCATCGAGGTCGAGCGCCCCGAGCCGTGGATCACCTGATCGCGTGCCGCCGGCTCAGGGACGGATGGTCTGCTGCGGCGTCGTCGCGGGCGTAACCGTGCGCCGCGGCGGCGGCGCCACCGGCGGCGGCAAATCCAGTGCAATGCCGATCACCACCGGATCGTGGTCCGAGGCCCGATACGGCGTCGCGGTGTAGAAGTCGGGCGAGCAGGTCGCGCACGCCGGCTGCTTGTTCTCGAGGTTGTAGTCGATGATCTCCGGCTCGTCGGCGTTGATGTGCCATTCGAGCGCACGCGTGACGCGGGCCGACAGGCTGGGGCTCGACAGCGCCTGGTCGAGACGACCCGAGCCGCCGTCGAAGCCGTACGAATACCCGAACGCGTTGAAGCGGCCGACCTCGTCGACGTAGCCGTTCGACGTCAGCTCGACGATCGGATCCTCCTGCGCGTATGCGTTGAAGTCGCCGACCAGCAGCACCGGCGGCAACGGACCGGCCGCGAACAGCGACGCCACGAACGCCCGCGTCCGCCTCGCCTGCTGCACGCGGGTCGCGTTGAAGCAGCTCTGGAGGTCGCCCTGGTCCAGGTCGGCGCCGGTCGCGCCGCCGCAGGTCTTCGACTTCAGGTGGTTCACGACCAGCGTGAACTGCTGGCCCCCGGGTGTCGAAAAGGTCTGCGCGAGCGGCGGCCGGTTGTGGATCGGGTCGGGGTCGCTGACCGACGCGCCGACGCGGGCGACACGCGCCGGCTTGTAGATCATCGCGACCTTGATCGCGTCGGTGCCGGTCCCTTGCGCCGGGTCCGGGACCGCTGCGTACGCGACCGTACCGAGCTTCGCGTTCAGCGCATCGACGAGATTCTGTACGGCGACGCCGCCGTTGTTCTGCATCTCCATGAGGCCGAACACGTCGGCGTTGATCGCGGTCAGCTCCTCGACGATCTTGGCCCGCTGACGAAGGAACTCCGCGAGGTTGTCGGCGCCGCGGCAGTTGCCGGCCGACGTGCTCGTGCCGACCGTGCAGCCCTGGCCCGTCGCGCCGGCGGCATTCTGCCCGTTCGTGAACGTCGTGAAGAAGTTCAGCACGTTCGCGGTCCCGACCTTGAGCGTCCCGCCGACCTCGTCGGGCCTCGCGGTCCGCGCGTTGACGCGCGTGAACACCGGTGCGACGGTGGGGACGATGCGCCAGCTCCCGGGGTCGGCGTTGCTGCTCGTCGCGAGGCCGTAGTCGATCACGCCGGTGATCGACGGCACCGTATCGCCGTCACGGAGCGTGTTATCGCTGCCGAGGAACGGCGTCGGGTTCGGGTACTGCGCGCTGTTGCCGTCCTCGAGGACGATGCTGCGATTGCGGTTGGCGTCCTGCAGCGCCTGCGCGCCCGGCCCCGGCCGAAGGCGGTTGGTCGGTGTCTCGACGCGGCCCTGCGCAGCCAGCGTGACCTGGCCGTACTGGCCCTCGAACGCGTTCTGCACGACCGTCAACGGCCCTGCGATCGTGACCAGCATGCCCTCGTAGGCCTCGAGGCTGTCGCGCGTCGCCATCGGCAACGTGATCGCGACCGGCTGAACCGCATAGCCGGTGCCGACGACGGTGACGCCGCTGACGCTCGCGATCTCGGTGACCGTGTGCGAGGCCGTGTCGGCATTGCCCGCCGCGCCGGTGTTGAACTCGCTGACGGTGCCGGACACGCGGACCAGGTTGCCGGCGGCGACCGTCGGCGTCGTGCTGGTGAACACGAGGATGCCGTCGGACGTGGCCGGGTCGCCGTCGCCCTGCGGGTCCTGCACGTAGAAGCCGTTGTTGGTCACGCGGGTCACGACGCCCTGCGTGATGACGGTGCGACCGGCGAACGGGCTGACGCTGCCCGCGCCCTGGATCTGGTAGATCGGCGTCAGCGCGCCGACGGTGACCGTCGGCGTGCACACCGCCGACTGCGCCTGGTCGTTGGTCCAGGTCAGCGTGACCGGGTACGTGCCTGTCGGAAGCGACGGCGCGACCACGATGGCGACGCTGGCGACGCTGGCGGCGACGGGTGCCGGCGTCAGGGCGCCGAGCGCGATGCCCACCGGCTGTCCGGACAGTTCGACGCGATTGACGACGCCGTCAGGGTCGGTCGCGCTGACGATTCCGCTGCCGCCGCTTCCCGCGATGACCCCGAACGACGGACAGGTCGTCACGATCGGCGCGTTGACCACGACGCCGCACGGCGTGAGCGGCGTCGCGCGGTTGCGCGGGGTCGGAACGCCGACCACGAAGTCCGCCGCGTTGTTGTCGGTATCGGTGCAGCCGTCGGCCAAGCGCAGGACCGCGGTCGGGTTGGCGGGCGCGGCGGTCGGACCGGACCCTTCGAACGCGCCGGCGGCGCCGAAGCCCACCAGGTCGACGATGCGGGCGTCGGTCGGCGTCGCGCTGGTCAGCGCCGTCGTGGTCGACAGCAGGGCGACCTTGCCACCGGTCGCGCCGAGCGCGATCGTCCCGGTCGAATCGGGCGTCGGCAACGAGGTCGTGCCGCCGGCGCCGAGCGCCTCCTGCACCAGGTAGTACTGGCCCGGCGCCAGCGCGACCGTCGCGAGCGGCGTCACGGCCCAGGTCGAGCCGGTCGTCGACGCGTACTGCACCGACCAGCCGGCGAGGCTGACCGATGCCGTGCCGGCGTTGAAGAGTTCGATGAAATCGTTCCGGTACGTCGACCCGGTGTTGCCGCCGCCGCCGTAGACCTGGCTGATGACGACGCCGCTCGCGGACGCGAACGACGAAGGTGCGGCGACCGCGAGACACGCGGCGAGGACGAAGCGGAGCAGTTTGATCATCGGATGGGCGCGGATGCTCGGAGGGACGCGGCCGAGGGGCTCGGACGCGGGGGAATGAATGCGTCCGAGTCTAAGGCCTCGGCCACGAAGATGGGGCCTGCGATCCGGGCGAATCGCCGGCCTCGACCGCGCCGCCGCGGTCACTCGTTCGCGGTGTCGCTGTGCTCCGGGCGGATCTTCTTCGGATCCGCGACGACGCTGCCCTCGAGCTCGCGCGCGACCATCTCGGCCGACTTGTCGTGCCGCAGGCTGGCCGCAAGCCGCGCTTCGTCGGCAGCGAGCGGGCGACCGAGCAGGCGTTCGATGTCGGTCAGGAACGACTGTTCGCTCGGGGTTTCGTCGATGGGCATGGGATCTCCGGAAGATGAATGACGATGGGCTACGACGCGCGGTGAACGACTACTTCGCCTTGTCGTGCGCCGCGAGACCGACGGCCTTGTAGTCGTACGAGATGAAGAACTCCGTGCGGTACGGACCCCACGCCGTGTCCTCGAGCACCCGGTTGATCTCGCGGATGCGGCTCGCCGGCAGCCGCAGCGTGATGATCTGGCCGATCCCCATCGTCACGTACCAGCTGACGACTTCCATCCCTTCCGGCGGGAACGCCTTGTAGAAGTTCTGCTTCGCCAGTTGCGCATTCAGTTCGTCGAGCGGGCGCGACTGGTCATGCTTGAGGAACACCGTGAGCAGGATCGCGTTGTCCGGCGTGGCGACGGCCGTACCCGGCGGCGGCGCGGCGAGCGTCTGCGCGACGACCGGCATGGCGACGGCGAACAGCAATGCGGCGGTCGCGACCGCGCGACTTCCGCGGAACTTCGACCGCGAGCGAACTGCGTGCATCAACACTCCCCTTCGATGACGACTCATGCGACCCGGACGAGACAGCGGCGCGAACGGTTTCCTGCCGACACGGCGCGACGCGCTGCTTCGCGTCGCGCCGTCACGATCAATTGATCGGCTTGTCGCCGACCTTTGCCGCGCGCTTCGCCTTCCGCGCCGCACGCCGGTCCGACGCCGTGGTCGTGGACGGGGTCGTCGCGGCGGCAGTCGAGGTCGATGCGTCGGTGGTGGTGGACTTCGCGCTCTTCGCCGTCGTCAGCTTGCCGGGATTTCCGGTCGGTGGCTGCGCGGGCGGGGTGGCGTTGGTCTGCGCAACGGCGACCGACGCGACGAGCGAGAGGATCGATGCAAAAACGAGCTTCTTCATGGACGTTCTTCCTGATGATTGAGGGGTCTCCTGCCACGCCGGCGTCGCGAGACGACGGAATCGACAAGCTACCGACGGAACGCGCGCCATGCAATGCGTCGCGGGTCAAGAACCGACCACCTTGCCCGACACCCGCACCTTCGGTGAACGATCGCGCGTCGCCCAGTTGAACAGCGGCGTCGCGAGCAGCGTCGTCACGA
This sequence comes from uncultured Burkholderiaceae bacterium, assembly GCA_964242935.1. GTDB lineage: Bacteria > Pseudomonadota > Gammaproteobacteria > Burkholderiales > Burkholderiaceae_D > CAHJXF01. The sequence continues at coordinate 5,573 of CAXTDA010000230.1, forward strand.
TCGCCATCAGGACGAGCACCGAGAACAGACCCGGCTCGATCACGCCGGCCTGCAGTCCGATGTTGATGATGATCAGCTCCATCAGGCCGCGGGCGTTCATCAGCGAGCCGATCGCGAGCGCATCGCGCTGGCTCTCGCCCGACAGGCGGGCGGCGGCCCAGCACGCCACCGCCTTGCCGCTGAACGATGCGAGCAGGATCGCCATCGCCGCGACGAAGATGGCCGGCTCCATCAGCAGTCCGAGCCGCGTGTTCAGCCCCGAGTACGTGAAGAACATCGGCAGCAGGAAGACCACGACGAACGGTTGCAGCTGCGCACGAACCTTCTCGGTCAACGCGCCGCGCGGCAGCACCGCGCCGAGCACGAAGCCGCCGAAGACCGCGTGGATCCCGATCGCGTCCATCGAGAACGCGCAGAGGCAGAACAGGACCAGCACGACCGCCAGCGTCGACGCCGGCAGCGGCTGGTCGGGCCGCAGGTCGCGCCCGAGGCTGCGGAGCAGCCGCGAGCCGACGATCGCCATGAACGCCGCGAAGCCGATCCCGAGTCCGATCGCGAGATAGGCGCTGCTCCACGACCCGCCGAAGCTCGCGAGCACGACGGCGAGGATGCACCAGGCGACCGCGTCGTCGACCGCGCCGGCGGTCAGCGCCAGCGTCCCGAGCGACGTGCCCGCGAGGCCGCGCTCGTGGATGATGCGCGCGAGCATCGGGAACGCGGTGATGGCGATCGCGGCGCCGAGGAACAGCGACGCCTCGAGCACCTTCGCCTTCGCCGAGAACAGGCCGGGCACCGTCTGCAGCCACGGGGCGATCGCGAACGCGAGGACGAACGGCACCGCGATGCCGGCCACCGAGACGCCGACGGCGCTCCGCGCGCGGCTCCTCAACTGGTCGGCGCGGAACTCGGTGCCGACCAGGAACATGTAGAGGCCGACGCCGAGCTGCGCCCCGACGTAGAGCATCCCCATCGTCGCCTTCGGGAAGACCGCCTGCTGCAGGTCCGGCATCAGCAGGCCGAAGATCGACGGACCGAGCGCGACGCCCGCGATCATCTCGCC
>CAXTDA010000231.1:0-6618 GCA_964242935.1 uncultured Burkholderiaceae bacterium
GCGGCGATCGACGCGCATGAGGATCCCGCCCGGCTCGCGATCGCGGCGCGCGCCGGGCTGCCGGTCGCGCAACGCGACGCGCTCGAGCGCGCGGCCGAACGCATCCGCGCGTTCCACGAGCGTCAGCGCGGCGAGTCGTGGTCGTTCGAGGAGGCCGACGGCACGCGGCTCGGTCAACGCGTCACCGCGCTCGACCGCGTCGGCATCTACGTGCCGGGCGGGCTCGCCGCGTATCCGTCGTCGGTGCTGATGAACGCGATTCCCGCGAAGGTCGCCGGCGTCGGCGACATCGTGATGGCGACGCCGGCCCCGGACGGCGCGCGAAACGCGATGGTGCTCGCGGCCGCCGCGATCGGCGGCGTCGACCGCGTGTTCACGATCGGCGGCGCGCAGGCCGTCGGTGCGCTGGCGTACGGAACGGCGACGGTTCCCGCCGTCGACAAGATCGTCGGGCCCGGCAACGCGTACGTCGCCGCGGCCAAGCGTCGCGTCTTCGGCACCGTCGGCATCGACATGATCGCCGGGCCGTCCGAGATCCTGGTCGTCGCGGACGGTACGGCGCCGCCCGAGTGGGTCGCGATGGACCTGTTCTCGCAGGCCGAGCACGACGAGGTCGCGCAGGCGATCCTGCTCTGCCCCGACCTCGCCTATCTCGACGCGGTGGCCGGGCGCCTTGCCGCGTTGCTGCCGATGTTGCCGCGCGCGGCGATCGTCACCGCGTCGCTTCGCGACCGCTCGGCGCTGATCCGCGTCCGCGACCTCGACGAAGCGTGTCGAATCGTGAACCGCATCGCGCCCGAGCACCTCGAGCTGTCGGTCGCCGATCCGCATGCGCTGCTGCCGAAGATCCGCCACGCCGGCGCGATCTTCCTCGGCATCCATTCGTCGGAAGCGCTCGGCGACTACTGCGCCGGACCGAACCACGTGCTGCCGACCGCGCGCACCGCCCGCTTCTCGTCGCCGCTCGGCGTCCACGACTTCCAGAAGCGCACGTCGCTGATCGAGGTCAGCCGAGACGGCGCGCGGACGCTCGGACGGCTCGCGTCGACGCTCGCGCGCGGCGAGGGGCTCGAGGCGCACGCGCGATCGGCCGAGTATCGAGTCGACCGCGGGTTCGGCGAGCCGTGACGACCTCGTTCGTCGAGCGCGTTGTCCGCGACGACGTCCGGTCGATGCGCGCGTACGCGGTGGCCGACGCGACCGGGCTCGTGAAGCTCGACGCGATGGAGAATCCGTTCGGGCTGCCGGATGCGTTGCGATCGGATCTCGCTCGGCGGCTCGCGGCGCTCGCGCTGAACCGCTATCCGCCGCCGCGTGCCGACGCGCTTCGCGCGACGCTGCGCCGCGTGATGAACGTCCCGGAAGGGTGCGACGTGCTGCTCGGCAACGGCTCGGACGAGCTGATCTCGCTCCTCTGCATGACCGTCGCGCGCGACGGCGCGTCGGTGCTGTCGCTCGCGCCGGGCTTCGCGATGTTCGCGCTGTCGACCGCGTTCGCGCGATTGCGTGCAGTGCAGGTTCCGCTCCGGCCCGACTTCTCGCTCGACCGCGACGCGACGGTTCGCGCGCTGCACGCGCACCGTCCGGCACTGGCGTTCATCGCGTATCCGAACAACCCCACCGGCAATCTGTTCGATCGCGCGGACGTCGAGGCCGTGATCGCGGCCGCGCGCGAGACGGGGACGCTGGTCGTCGTCGACGAGGCCTACCAGGCGTTCGCGTCGGACACCTTCGTCGCCGACCTGCCGCGGCACGACAACCTGCTCGTGCTGAGGACGGTCAGCAAGAGCGGCCTCGCCGGCGTGCGCCTCGGCTACCTGTGCGGTTCGCCCGTCTGGCTCGGCGAGCTCGACAAGGTCCGGCCGCCGTACAACATCAACGTGCTCACGCAATGCGCGGTGCAGTTCGCGCTCGAGCACCTGGACGTGCTCGATGCACAGGCCGCGGTGCTGAAGACCGAGCGTCGACGACTGGTGTCGGCGCTCCGCGCGATCGACGGCATCGAGCCGTTCGAGTCGGACGCGAACTTCATCCTGTTCCGTGTCGCCGGTGCGGAACCCGCTGCCGCATCGAAGGTCTTCGACGCGCTCAAGCGCCGTGGGGTGCTGGTCAAGGACCTGTCGCGGTCGCATCCGTTGTGCGCGAATGCCCTGCGTGTTACGGTCTCGACCCCCGACGAGAATGCGGCCTTCCTCGATGCGCTGGTCTCGTCGCTCCGCGAAGTGAATCGATGAGTTCTGTACGATGAACGCGGTCCCATGAATGCCGCCCTCGACCCCGGAATCGTCGCGCGTCGCGCCAGCGTGCGCCGCGACACGGCCGAGACGAAGATCGCGGTCAGCGTCGACCTCGACGGCAGCGGCCACGCGAAGCTCGCGAGCGGCGTCGCGTTCCTCGACCACATGCTCGACCAGATCGCGCGCCACGGGCTCGTCGACCTCGAGGTCGAGGCCGACGGCGACCTGCACATCGACGCGCATCACACGGTCGAGGACATCGGCATCACGCTCGGGCAGGCGGTGGCGCGCGCGATCGGCGACAAGAAGGGCATCCGTCGCTACGGCCATGCTTACGTGCCGCTCGACGAGGCCCTGTCGCGCGTCGTCGTCGATTTCTCGGGCCGGCCCGAGCTCGTCTGGCACGTCCCGTTCACGCGCGCGATGATCGGCAGCTTCGACGTCGACCTCGTGCACGAATTCTTCCAGGGCTTCGTCAATCACGCGCAGGTCACGCTGCACGTCGACAACCTGCGCGGCGACAACGCCCACCACCAGTGCGAGACCGTCTTCAAGGCGTTCGGCCGCGCGCTGCGGATGGCGATGGAGCGCGACCCGCGGATGGGCGACGCGATCCCGAGCACCAAGGGCACTCTCTGACCGACCGGGCGCGGCGCGCGATGCGTCGGCCCGCACCATGTGGCTTCCATCGTCATCGTCGATTACGGCATGGGCAACGTGCGGAGCGTCGCGCAGGCGTTGCGCCATGCCGCGCCCGAAGCGGACGTCCGCGTCTCGGCGAGTGCCGCCGACCTGCGCGCCGCCGACCGCATCGTCCTGCCGGGGCAGGGTGCGATGCGCGACTGCATGCGGCACCTGCGCGACACGGGCCTCGTCGACGTGCTGATGGAATGCGCGGCGACGAAGCCGCTGCTCGGCGTCTGCGTCGGCGAACAGATGCTCGCCGACGCGAGCGACGAAGGCGGCGATGCCGAACCCGGCGGGTCCCCGACGCCCGGCCTCGGCCTGATCGCGGGCCATTGCATCCGCTTCGATCCGCATGCCGGCGCCAGCGAAGACGCGAGACCGCTGAAGGTGCCGCACATGGGATGGAACCGCGTGCTGCAGGCCGACGACGGGCGCGCGCCGCACGCGATGTGGCGCGGAATCGCCGACGAGAGCTGGTTCTACTTCGTCCACAGTTACCATGTGCGACTCGTCGACGACGCGGAACGCGCCGGGTCCGCGGTCTACGGTCGTCGCTTTACCGCGGCGATTGCCCGGGATAATATTTTCGGCACCCAATTCCACCCTGAAAAAAGCGCCGCTGCCGGTCTCGCGCTTTATCGGAACTTCGTCGCATGGAATCCGTAAGTCCGTGAGCCTTCCCGCCTCCCCCGCGGGAGCGGTATGCGCCCCGCGCGCCCGATCGCCGTCCGGATCACCTTCCTCGCGTCACCCCCCATGCTGCTGATTCCCGCGATCGACCTGAAGGACGGGCACTGCGTCCGTCTCCGTCAGGGCGACATGAACGACGCGACCGTCTTCTCGGAAGACCCGGCCGCGATGGCGCGGCACTGGGTCGAGCAGGGCGCGCGGCGACTGCATCTCGTCGACCTCAACGGCGCAGTCTCCGGCCGGCCGAAGAACGAGTCGGCGGTGAAGGCGATCATCGACGCGGTCGGCGGCAGCGTTCCTGTGCAGCTCGGCGGCGGCATCCGCGACCTCGACACGATCGAGCGCTACCTCGACGACGGCATCGCGTACGTGATCATCGGCACCGCGGCCGTCAAGAACCCCGGCTTCCTGCACGACGCCTGCGGCGCGTTTCCGGGCCAGATCATCGTCGGACTCGACGCGCGCGACGGCAAGGTCGCGACCGACGGCTGGTCCAAGCTCACCGGCCACGAGGTCGCCGACCTCGCGAAGAAGTTCGAAGGCTACGGCGTCGAGGCGATCGTCTACACCGACATCGGCCGCGACGGGATGCTGACGGGCATCAACATCGAGGCGACGCTGAAGCTCGCGAAGAGCGTCACGGTCCCGGTGATCGCGAGCGGCGGCCTCGCGAAGATGGCCGACATCGAGGCGCTGTCGGCGATCGAGGACGAAGGCATCGAAGGCGTGATCTGCGGCCGCGCGATCTATTCGGGCGATCTCGACTTCAAGAGCGCGCAGGAGAAGGCGGACGGGATCTGACACCGTCATCCCGGCGAAGGTCGGGATGCAATTTGTCGTTCATCACCCTACTTGGGTCCCGGCCTTCGCCGGGATGACCGTCACTCCGGTCTTCGTTCCTCCCCTATCCAGATGCTCGCCAAACGCGTGATTCCCTGCCTCGACGTCCACGCCGGTCGCGTCGTCAAGGGCGTCAACTTCGTCGAGCTTCGCGACGCCGGCGACCCGGTCGAGGTGGCGCGGCGCTACGACGAGGCCGGTGCCGACGAGCTGACGTTCCTCGACATCACCGCAACGTCGGACGACCGCGACCTGATCCTGGAGATGATCGAGGCGGTCGCGTCGCAGGTCTTCATCCCGCTCACCGTCGGCGGCGGCGTCCGCTCGGTGGCCGACGTGCGGCGGCTGCTCAACGCCGGCGCCGACAAGATCAGCATCAACTCGAGCGCGGTCGCGAACCCGGACCTCGTCAGCGAGGCGGCGGGCTACTATGGTTCGCAATGCATCGTGGTCGCGATCGACGCCAAGAGCGATTCCGCGGGCGGCTGGCAGGTGTATACCCACGGCGGCCGACAGGCGACCGGCCGCGGCGTCGTCGCGTGGGCCGAGGAGGTCGCGGCGCGCGGCGCCGGGGAGATCCTGCTCACCAGCATGGATCGCGACGGGACGCAGGGCGGCTTCGACCTCGCGTTGACGCGCGCGGTGTCCGACGCGGTGCCGGTGCCGGTGATCGCGTCGGGCGGCGTCGGCTCGCTCGCGCATCTCGCCGACGGCGTGATCGACGGCCACGCGGACGCGGTGCTCGCGGCCAGCATCTTCCATTACGGCACGTTCACGGTCGGCGAAGCGAAGCGCTACATGGCGAACCGCGGCATCCCGATGCGCCTGACATGAGGACGCTGTCATGACGGTCGACACGATCCGCACGGTGGCCGACTGGCTCGACGACGTGTCGTGGAACGACGACGGACTGGTCGCGGCGATCGCGCAGGAGGCCGGCACCGGCGACGTGCTGATGCTCGCGTGGATGAGCCGCGAGGCGCTCGCCGAGACGCTCGCCCGCGGTGAAGCCGTCTACTGGAGCCGCTCGCGGCAGCGTCTCTGGCACAAGGGCGAGACGTCGGGCCACTTCCAGAAGGTGCACGACATCCGCCTCGACTGCGACGGCGATGCGATCCTGCTGCGCGTCGAGCAGGTCGGGCGCGTCGCGTGCCACACGGGGCGCCATGCTTGTTTCTACCGCCGGCTCGAACGCACGGCGGGCGGTGCGCAATGGACCGAGGTCGAGACCCCGCTCGACGAACCCCCGGCGACATCCGCATGAGCGACGACGTGCTGGCGCGCCTCGCGGACGTGATCGAGACGCGCCGCGGCGCCGACCCCGCCACCTCGTATGTCGCGCGGCTGCTGTCGCGCGCGCCGGACGCGGTGCTCAAGAAGATCGGCGAGGAAGCGACCGAGACGGTGATGGCCGCGAAGGACGGCGACCGTCCGCGCATCGTCGCCGAGACGGCGGACCTGTGGTTCCACTGCCTCGTGATGCTCGCGCAGTACGATCTCGCGCCGTCCGACGTGCTCGACGAACTCGCGCGCCGCGAGGGACTCTCCGGACTGGACGAGCACGCGGCGCGAAAGGCCGACCAACGGGAGATCCGATGACGCGGTGCCCTCGGTCGATCCGTCGTTCCCGCGAGGGCGGGAACCCAGTGGCGTTTGGGACCAGGGAGAGTTCCACTTGATGAACGACCAATGCATCTTCTGCAAGATCGTCGCCGGCCAGATCCCGTCGAAGAAAGCCTACGAGGACGACGACTTCGTCGCGTTCCACGACATCAATCCCGCTGCGCCGGTCCACGTGCTGGTCATTCCGAAAATCCACATCGAGTCGCTCGCGGACTGCGAGGGGCAGCATGCGGAGCTGCTCGGGCGCATGGTCGGCCTCGCGCCGCGGATCGCGCGCGAGCAGGGCGTGGGCTACGACGGACCTTCCGGGACGAGCGGCTTCAAGACGATCTTCAACACGGGGCGGGGCGGCGGGCAGGAGGTCTATCATCTGCATCTGCACGTGCTCGGCGGCCCGCGGCCGTGGTTGCCGCGTTGAACGGGTTGCCGATTGCGCGCCGGGATCGATGAATCGACGCGGGGCGCGGCGCGACCGACGCAACAGGAGAACGCAATGGGTGGACTGAGCATCTGGCACTGGCTGATCGTGCTCGTCGTGGTG
>CAXTDA010000232.1:0-6603 GCA_964242935.1 uncultured Burkholderiaceae bacterium
TCGACTCCGACGGCCGACCGACCGAGCGCTATCCGGCGAACCCGAACGGCAGCGTCGGCGGACTTGCCGGCGTGACGACGCCCGACGGCCGCTTCACGGCGTTGATGCCGCATCCCGAACGCGTGTTCCGCGCGGTGCAACTATCGTGGCACCCGGCCGCGTGGACCGACGCCAGCCCGTGGATGCGGATCTTTCGGAACGCGCGCCGGCGCGTCGGCTAGCGGATCCCGTCGAAGAACTCGGGATGCGTGGTTTTGAGTGACCGTTCGAACTGGTCGATGGCCGCCCAGCCGGGGACGCGCGGCCCGAGGCGACGGCCGCCGTCCCACGCCTGCGAGGTCGGGACGCGCCCCCGGTGCTGTCGCGACCGAGACGACGGTGGCGGTGCGGGTGGTCGAGACGGGAAAGCGATTCGTGGCGACGAATCGCATCGGAATGCCGCCGGCCGACGCCAGCGCCCGGACGATCTGCGGATGGACCGGCAGGACGTATCGCACGAACTGCGCGAAGCGGACTGCATCGGGCCGAGGAGGGCGAGGGCGAGCGCGACGACGACCCGCTTCGATCCTCTGGCGTCACGGCCGCCACCGGGCAACGTCTCGCGAGCCGGCGGTTTCGTGCGCGCCGCATGCCACAATTCGCCGATGAACCTGCCCAACCCGCTCGACGAAGAAGACCGCGCCGCCTTCGAGGCCTGGACCGAGAAGTTCTGGATGTTCATCGAAGACAAGGGCGACGCGCTCCACATCTGGCAGGCCGCCACCGCGCACACCGCCGGGCGCTGCGCGGCGATCGCCGAACGCGACGGCGATCCCGGGACGGCCGAGGCGATCCGCGCCGCGTACGGGCTCGAGTGACGCGGTATCGTCCGCGCGTCAGTCCTTCGACGCCTCGACCTGGATGACGAGCTTCGTGTCGTCCGACACGAGCGGGACGAGGTACTTGACGTCCCACGCGCTCCGCTGGATCGTCGTCTCGAAGTCGCCGCCGCACACCTGCTTCTTGAACGCCGGGCTCATGTAGCAGTTGTAGTTCGTCGACTTCAACGTCACGGGTCCGCTCTTGCCGTGCAGCGTCAGGTCGCCGGTCATCGACGAGACCTTGTCGCCGTCGAATGTGAACGCCGTCGCGACCAGCGTCGCCTCCGGAAAACCGGCCGCGTCGAGGAACGAGATGCTCTTGATGTGTTCGTCGAGCTTCTCGACGCCGGTATTGACCGACGCGACATCGATCACGATCGTCGCCTTGCCGGTCTTCGCGGCGGGATCGATCGTGATGTTGCCGCTCTTGACCGCGAAGCGCGAGCGCGTCGTCGACGTGCCGAAGTGGCGCGACTCCGCGGTCACCGACGCGTGGCGCGTGTCGACGGTGTAGCTGACCGGCTCGGCGCCGGCGAATGTCGCGGCGGCGAGCAAGGTCGCGCCGACGGACAACGTAAAGGTCTTGTTCATGGCTTTCTTTCGTGATTGGCCTCGACGGCCGGGATGAAAACGGATCAGGGCGTCGCCGTCCCCTGCACGGTGAGGCGCGGCCGGACGAGCACCTCGTTCGCGACCAGGCCGGTGTCGCCCCACTCGCCGGCGCCGATCTTGTAGTCGAGCCGCTTGATCGTGAACTCGCCGCTCGCCTTCAGCAGGTCGCCCTGCGGGGTCAACGTCATCGGGACATGCACCTCGCTGACGATGCCCTTGACGGTCAGCTTGCCGACCACGTCGACCTTGCCGGCGCCGAGCGCCTTGATCGACGTCGACTGGAACGTCGCGGTCGGATACTTCGCGGTGTCGAACCACTCGGGCTTCTTCAGTTCGACGAGCGTCTCCGGGGTGCCGATCGCGGCGCTCCCGAGCTCGACCGTGAACGCCACCCGGCCGCCCTCGGGCTTCGCCGGGTCGACGTTGATCTGGCCGTCGAAGCGCTCGAACTTGCCCTGCACCGGAACGCCCATCTGCTTGCTGACGAAGCCGACCTCGCTCTGCGCGGGGACGAGCTTCTGGGCAGCGAGCCCCGCGACGGGGAGCGTGGCGAGCGCGACGAGAACGAATCGGGTCAAGGCGGACATGCGGTCTCCGTAGGCGATTCAGCGCGACGAGGTCATCCGTCGCAGGTAGCCGACCGGCTCGGCGAGGCCGTGGCTCAGCGCGGCCGCGATGTGTCCGAGCACGACGATCGCGAGACCGTACGCAAGCGCCGCGTGCACCGTGACGAGTTGCTTCGCGAGCGCTTTGTCGGGCGAGACCCAGTCGGGCAGCGGAATGATCCCGAGGTAGACGACCGGGAAGCCTGCGGCCGAGCTGTAGGCCCAGCCGGCGAGCGGCACCGCGAAGAACAGCAGGTACAGCAGCGCATGTCCGGCATGCGCGGCGACCTGCTGCCAGCGCGACAGGTCGTGCGGCAACGGCGGCGGCCGATGCGAAAGCCGCCACGCGAGACGCGCCGCCGCAATGCCGAGGATCGTGATGCCGAGCCACTTGTGATAGCTGAAGAGCCGGATCCGGGTCGGCGACAGCGGCATGTCCGACATCGTCCAGCCGAGCGTGAACCCGAAGACGAGCAGGGCGGCCATCGTCCAGTGGAAGACGATGGCCGTCCGCGTGTAGCGATCGCCGGTCGTTGCGGTCAAGTCGTCGTCTCCGTGGCGGTCGCCGCGACTCAGGCTGTCTCGAGTTGTTCAGCCGTCATCCGGCGCGCGGCCGTCGCGATCCGCTTGCCGAACAGCCTGCCGGTCGCGAGATCGCCGGCGAGCGGCCCTTCGTCGGCGGACGCGTCCGACGGCGACTGTGCCATCAACCCGGCGAACGAGCCAAGATAATTGATGTCGTCGCGCTTCGCCGCCTTCGTGTTCGACGGCATCAGGCCCGTCCCGATCCAGACGCCCGAGTGCTGCATCGCGAGCGTCATCATCATCTGCAGTGTCGCGAGCTTGTCGCCGTTCATCGACGCCGAATTCGTGAAGCCGGCGAACAGCTTGTCCTTCCAGACCTGCGTGAACCACGGCTTCGACGTCGCATCGACGAACTTCTTGAACTGCCACGACGCGCTGCCCATGTAGGTGGGCGAGCCGAAGACGATCGCATCGGAGGCGGCGAGCCGGGCCCAGGCCGTGTCGGGCACGTTGCCGTCTGCGTCGATCGCGATCAGGGAGGCCGAGACGTCGGCGACTTCGTTCATCCCGGCGAGCACGGACTCGGCGAGCTTCTTCGTGTGGCCGTAGCCGGAGTGATAGACGATGGTGAGCGTGGTCATGTCGATTCCTTTGTGGAGGAGGAGTGCAGGGCGCTCGCGGTCGAGCGCCGTTGAATCGGGACCCGCAGCGACGTCAACGCCGCCGCGGGGTCCTTCATTCCATCGTGCTTCAGGCCGCCAGGTCGAACAGCAGCACTTCGGCGCCGCGGCCCCGTTCGATCACGAGGTCGCCGGCCGCCTTCACCTTTAGCGCGTCGCCGGTGGCGAGCGCCGTGCCGTCGACCGCGACCGAGCCGCGCGCGACGTGGACATAGGCCATCCGGCCGTCCGCCACGCGGTGCGTCGTGGTCTCGTCGCCGTCGAAGCGGCCTACGAGCAACGCCGCGTCGGCATGGATCAGCACCGACCCGTCGCGGCCGTCGCGCGACGCGACGAGACGCAGGCGTCCGCGCTTGTCCGCATCGGCGAAGCGCTTCTCCTCGTAGCTCGGTGCGATTCCGTACACGTCGGGCATGATCCAGATCTGCAGCAGGTGCACCGGCTCGTCGGGCGATCGATTGAACTCCGAGTGCAGCACGCCCCGACCGGCGCTCATGCGCTGCACGTCGCCCGGACGGATCACCGCTCCCTCGGAGCCGCCGCTCGCCATCGAGTCCTTGTGCGTCAGCTCGCCCTCGAGGACGTACGTGATGATCTCCATGTCGCGGTGACCGTGCGTGCCGAAGCCCGACGACGGCGCGATGAAGTCCTCGTTGATCACGCGCAGCGCGCCGAACTGCACGTGGGCCGGATCGCGGTACTCGGCGAACGAGAAGCTGTGGAAGCTCTTCAGCCATCCGTGTTCCGCATGGCCGCGCTCGCTGCTGCGGCGCACTTCCGAACGTTCGATGACATCAATCATTTTGAACCTTCCTCTGCGCGGTCATGTTGACTTCCTTTGGCGCAGGACTTCAAGATAGGCGCGTTTACAGCTGAATGATAGAGGCATGATTTGATGAATTCGTTCGAATTTATTGAACATCGGCGTGACGCGTGCTGCTGAACCTGGACGCACTGCAGGCGCTCGATGCGATCGAGCGCAAAGGCAGTTTCGCCCGTGCGGCCGCCGAGCTCGGCCGCGTGCCGTCGGCGATCACCTACCTGATCCGGAAGCTCGAGGACGACCTCGACGTGCTGCTGTTCGACCGCCGCGGGCACAAGGCGAAGCTGACGCCGGCCGGGCGCGAACTCTTGAAGGAGGGGCGTCACCTGCTGCTCGCGGCGAGCGAGCTGCAGCGCCGCGTCCGCCGCGTCGGTGACGGTTGGGAGGTCGAGCTGCGGATCGCGCTCGACACGATCATCCGCATGGACGGGATCTTCGCGCTGCTCGGCGAGTTCTACGCGCAGGACCCCGGGACGCGCGTGCGGCTCCTGACCGAGGTCCTGTCCGGCACGTGGGAAGCGCTGCTCTCGGGCCGCGCCGACCTCGCGATCGGCACGTTTTCCAACACGCCCGGCGGCCCGGGGCTGGCCACGGGCTACCAGAGCCGTCCGCTCGGCGAAGGCGAGATGGTCTTCGTCGTTGCGCCGACGCATCCGCTCGCCGATGCCCCGGAGCCGCTCACGCCGCAGGTGGTGCGGCGCCACCGGGCGGTCGCGGTGGGCGACACGGCGCGCGACCTGCCGACCGTGACGATCGGGCTGCTGGGGGGCCAGGACGTGCTGACCGTGCCGACCATGCAGGACAAGGTCGCGGCGCAGGTCGCAGGTCTCGGCTGCGGCAACCTGTCGGTCGGACTGGCGCGGCCCTACATCGAAGGCGGGCAACTGGTGCCGAAGCTGCTCGCCGAGACGCGCATGACCGGCAGCCTCTACTACTCGTGGAACACGTCGGTCCGCGGGAAGGCCATGCAGTGGTTCCAGTCGCGCCTGCTCGACCGGGCAGTGCGGGACTCGCTGCTCCCCTGACGCCGTCGCGACAGGAAGAGGCCGACCTGCGATCGGCCTCTTCGAACGATCAGGACACTAAGGCGCGCAGGCCGATCCGCCGCCCATCGTGCAGCCCGGCTCGGCCGGATCGATATGCCGGCGATCGCGGCCGCTCGGTGCGTTGGACAGATAGGGGAAGGTGGTCCGGTACGGTACGTCGTTGACGTTGACGCCGTCGCCGAGCCGGTTGTTCGGGAAGATGTTGTAGGCGGGGTTCAGGACACCGACGACGACCCGGAGCGCGATGTCGACGACATCGTCGTTGAGTCGACGTCCGTTCGGGAAGCCCGCCGGGTCGCCGCCCAGCAATCCGAGTCGACTCAGGTTGGGAGCCGGCGTCGCAGGCACTCCGGTGTTCAACCGAAGCAGGTCGGCGATCGGCCCCGCCGGGGTGCCGGGCGCCGCGATCGGCGCCGCGTAGGTCACGAGCGGCAACAAGTCCGTCCGGTTGGGCGGCGGGATCGCGACGGCGCCGGCGGTCGCCGCGTTGATCACGCGGGCCAGCGTCGGGTCGAGGAAGAACGACGCGAACTGGCTGTCGTTCCTCGGCTGGTCCATGCTGAAGCGGTCCTTCGAGCCGATGCCGATCAACAACTCGTTGATCAATGGATTGCCCAGACGCTGGATCTGGCTGTAGGACCCCGAACTCAAGGCCGGCAACGGCGCGCGCCGCACCGTCGTGCGAGGACGCGACGTGGTCGCCCAGACACCGATCGTCGCGGCCGTCGAGGTCGAGGCCTCCACCGCACCGGTGCGCGTCAGCATCGCGACCGGCAGCTCGATCGCGATCGAATTGACGGCATAGCCGGAGACGCTGTCGCTCGATGTGTTCGTCAGCGACGCATCCTGGGCCGGGCTGAGCACGCCGCCATTGACCGCGCTCCGCAGGTTCAGCGTGTCGAAGGCCGCGCCGAGATCGATCCAGAACGGGTCGTCCGTGGTCCCGGCGAAGACCTTCACGTCCGTCATGTTCGTGCTGTAGGTGCCCTTCTGGAACAGCGCGTTGTAGTCCATCGTGCGCGGCCCGACGTTGGCCGGCACGGCGAAGAAGTTGCCCCCCCCGACGTTGGTGATCGGCGTCGAGATGCCGTTCTTCACCATCGTCACCGTGTAGCTCTGTCGCTGTCCCAACCCTTCGCTTCCCGGTCCGTCGAGCGCCGTGATGATCGGCGGCACGATCAGCGTCCCCGGCAGAACCGGCGATGGCGAGTTGCCCGGCGAGAGAATCCCGCTACCCGCACCGGCATACGCCTGGAACAGGGACGGGATGCGCTGCTCGGTCGTGAAGCGGACCTGCAACACGACGTCCTCGACGGCGTCGTTGTTGTTGTCGATCTTGATCTCGTAGAGGATGTCCGGATCGAACGGGAACCACGTCGGTCCGTTGGCCGGCTCGAGCAGCGGGTCGACGCACATGATCAGCGTGACCTTCGGTGTCCCGGCATCGAAGCT
>CAXTDA010000233.1:0-4041 GCA_964242935.1 uncultured Burkholderiaceae bacterium
TTACATCCGGTAGGTCAGGCTCGCCCGGAAGATCCGCCCACGCACGTCGTAGAGGCTCGCGTCGAAGTTGTTCGTCGCGTTGATGCCCGGGTCATACGGCGGCAACTTGTTGAAGATGTTGACGATGCTGCCGTTCAACGTGAGGTTCTTCGTCAGGTTGTACCGCGCCGTCAGGTCATAGGTCCGATAGGCCGGAACCCGTTGCGGGTAGGCGCCGTTCTGGAACCGCGGATCGTTCGCATCCGAGAAATAGCTCGCGACCAGCAAGTCCTCGTAATAGCTGTGCGTGTAGTTGTAGGCCCCGGTGACCGACAGCGGACCGAAGTCGTAGTCGACGACGAAGCGGGCCTTCACGCGCGGAATCTCGTACGTGCAGGACTCGTGGCCCACGCATTCGACGCCGTTCTCCGTGAGCGACGCGACGTAGCTGACGTTGCCGCGAAGCGTGATCTTCCCGAACTCGGTCGTCGGCAGCGTGTAACGCGCGTCGAAGTCGACACCGGTCGTGCGCCGGTCGTTGACGTTGACGTAGCCGCTGTTGATCGTCACGACCGTGTTCAGCGTCGGATCACGCACCACGAACGCATTCGACGGACAGCCCGGGCCGCCCTGCGGACAGCTCGCATTGATGATCTGCTGGAAGCCCGGCGATGCCACGACGTTGCGCCAGCGGATCCGGTACACGTCGACGCTCGTGCTGAACTCCTTCGTCGGTTCGAACACGATCCCGGCCGTCGCGCTCGTCGACGTCTCGGGCTTCAGGGTCGGGTTGCCGACGAACACGCCGGACACCTGACGGGAGACGCCGTCTTCCGGGTCGACGACCGTCGTGAAGAAGGTCGCGACCGACGGCGAGATCTCCGGCAGCGACGGCGCCCGGAAACCATGGCCCCAGTTGCCGCGGATCGCGATCACGTCGCTCGGGGTCCATTTCAGGCCGGCCTTCGGCGTCTTCGACGACCCGTAGTCGCTGTAGTGGTCGATCCGGCCGGCCAACTGCGCTTCGAGCTGCTTGAAGATCGGCAACGCGAACTCGACGAACGCGGCCTGCGTCTGCCGATTGCCGTCGGTCGCGGTCACGCCCTGCCCGAGGATGTTCCCGGCCAGCGCGAGCGGGTCCGCGCGATCCTTCAGGCTCTCGTCCCGGAACTCGGCACCGACTGCAACGCCCAGCGGGCCGCCGGGGAGACGGATCTGCTGGATCTCGGTCGTCGCCCGCGTGTCGATGAACTTGAGATCCGACGCCGACTTCCGGGCAAAGCTGGTCCGGAACGAGTCGCGCAGCGCCTGCGAATTCAGGGACGGGTTGTCGAGGTTGTAAGCCGACGCCGTGGAGATCGGGACCGGCGGCTGGACGGCGGTCGTGATCCCGAGCGCCGCGCTGGTGCCCGTGAGCGTGGTGCGGTTGTAGTAGTCGCTCCGCGTGTTGTTCCGCGAGTAGCCGACCGCGCTGTCGAAGTCCACGCCACCGAACGTGTAGGTCGCGCCGACGAGGAAACGCCCCGTGTCGGACGTGATCTTCTGGTCGCGTGTCCCGAGGTCGTTGAACACGCCGTTGTAGCGCGCGACGGTCGAATAGGGATTGCCGGCGACGCCGGGAGCGAACGTGACGTTGTACGGGAACGGCCGCAGGCCGGCAGGCGTCTGCTGAAGTCCCGTCGTCCCGGCAAAGAACGCCGACTGGAACGGCTGTTCGGTCTTCGTCTTCGTCAGGCCGATCTCGAGGAACGCGAGCGTCGTCGGCGTGAATTGGTAGTTCGCCCGCCCAAGGAAGTTGGCCCGCTCGACCTTCGGCAGGATCGCGTACTGGTCGTTGAAGTCCTTCGTGCAATACGTGTTGGTCGCCGCGGCGCGCGCGGTCGCCGTCGCCAGTGCCGCGGCCGTCTGGTTCGTCGACAGGTTGATCAGGCCGGCAGCGACCGCCTGGGGACCCGTGAGGACCGTGCCCGGGCAGTTGCTGATCGCGCGGAAGTTGTTCAGCGCGGTCGTGCCGTTGTATTGCTGCCAGGTGCCGCCGCCCGTCAGGGACACGGCGTTGCGGCCACCGATGAACTTCCGATAGTCGCGCGTCTCGCCGAACTCGGTGTCGGACAGCTTCAACAGGTCGCGCTTGTAGAGATCGAGCGATCCGAACACGTTGAACTTGTCGGCGCTCAGGTCGCCGAATCCGCCGCTGATATTGGCCTGGTATTCGTTCTTGCCTTCCGCGCGGCCGCCGCCGACCGTGGCTTCGAGGCCCTGGTAATCCTTCCGCAGGATGATGTTGACGACCCCGGCGATCGCGTCGGACCCGTAGATCGCGGACGCGCCGTCCTTCAGGATCTCGACGCGCTCGATTGCGCTCGTCGGCAGCGAGTTCAGGTCGACGAACGTGTCCTGGATGTTCTGCGCGAACGCGTAGGTGGCCGTGCGGCGTCCGTTGATCAGGACCAGCGTCGCCTTCTGGCCGAGACCGCGGAGCGAAATGCCCGACGAACCGGGCGCGAAGCTGTTGGCCGACTGTTCGTTGAAGCTGCCGCCGGTGTTGATCGGCAGGTTCCGCAGGACTTCCGCGATGTTCGGCTTCCCGGTTCGCAGGATTTCCTCGCGCGTGATGACCTGCACCGGCGCGACGCCTTCGGTGTCGGTCCGCCGGATGTTCGATCCGGTCACCTGGACGCGCTCGAGACGCTCGGGCGTGGTCTGTGCGAACGACGTTGCGGCCGTGCCGGCGAGGCCTGCGCCGAGCACGCCGAGCAGTGCCAGATGCAGTGCTCTGAACTGAAATGCCATGAAAACTCCCAGGGAGACCTGCTGCGAGCCTGAGCTCTGACAAGGTGGTTACAAGATGAAATCTCTGGTGAATTCTAGCGACGATCGGCAACCGACCGACAGTTAGCACGCCGAGTCGGTGACACAACCGTTGGGTGCACGCGACAAGTGACGTCAAGGCGCAACACAAAGCGCCCGGCAGGCTCGATCCGGCGGCGTCTGCGTCCCGAAGGCGGGACTTCCTTGCCCGATTCGCTCGTGTAATGTCGTGCCGCTCGATCGAGGCACCGAATCCCTCGGCGCCGCGAAGCAACGCCGCGACAGGACGCCGACGATGTTCGACTGGGCCAACCCCTACCCCACCTTCCGCTCGCCGCTGTTCGCCCGGAACGTCGTCGCGACGTCGCATCCGCTCGCGGCCCAGGCGGGCCTTTCGATGCTGGCGCAGGGCGGCAACGCGGTGGACGCGGCGGTGGCGACGGCCGCCGCGATGGCGATCGTCGAGCCGGTCTCGAACGGCCTGGGAAGCGACCTGTTCGCGCTGGTCTGGGATCCGCAGGCGTTCGACGGGCAGAAGCTCCACGGCCTGAACGCGTCCGGCCCGGCGCCCGCGGCGTGGAACATCGACTACTTCGCGAAGAAGCACGGCGGCGTCTTTCCGGAGCGCGGCTGGGACACGGTGACCGTGCCGGGCGCCGTGGCGGGCTGGAAGGCGCTGTCCGAACGCTTCGGCCGCCTGCCGTTCGCCGGACTGCTCGCCCCGGCGATCGACCTCGCCCGGCGCGGCTACGGCGTCTCCACGATCGTCGCCGGCAAGTGGGCGCTGGCGCTGCCGTTGCTTCGCGACCAGCCCGGCTTCGTCGAGACGTTCGCGCCGCACGGCCGCGCGCCGCGACCGGGTGAGCGCTTCGTGTTCGAGGCCGCCGCGACCACGCTCGAGACGATCGCCGCGAGCGGCGGGGACGCGTTCTATCGCGGCGCGATCGCCGACCGGCTCGTCGACCATGCGCGCCGGCACGGGGCCGCGATGACCGAACGCGACCTCGCCGACTACCGCGTCGAGTGGGTCGACCCGATCGAGAAGGCCTACGTCGACCGCGACGGCCGGGCGCACACGCTGCACGAGATCCCGCCGAACGGCCAGGGCATCGCGGCGGCGATGGCGCTCGGCATCGTCGGCGCGCTCGACATCGCCCGGCATCCGGTCGACTCGGTCGACGCGCAGCACCTGCTGATCGAGGCGATGAAGCTCGCGTTCGCCGACGTCTACCGCTACGTCGCCGATTCCCG
>CAXTDA010000233.1:4141-6597 GCA_964242935.1 uncultured Burkholderiaceae bacterium
GGGACCGGCGTCAGCCTGCAGAACCGCGGGCACGGCTTCTCGCTCGATCCGGCGCATCCGAACGTCGTCGCGGGCGGCAAGCGTCCCTTCCACACGATCATCCCCGGCTTCCTGACCCGCGAGACGCCGAACGGCCGGGTGCCGCAGATGAGTTTCGGCGTGATGGGCGGCAACATGCAGCCGCAAGGCCATCTGCAGACGCTGGTCCGTATGCTGACCTACGGCCAGCAGCCGCAGGCCGCGTGCGACGCGCCGCGCTGGAAGGTCGGGACCGGCCTCTCGGTCGATTGCGAGGAGACGATGTCCCCGGCGCTCCGCGACGCGCTCGCCGCCCGTGGCCACCGCATCGAGTCGATCCCGGACAGCTACATGGACTTCGGGGCCGGCCAGTTCATCTGGAAGCTGTCGGACGACGCGGCCGACGGCTATGTGGCGGCTAGCGACTCGCGGCGCGACGGACAGGCGGTCGGCTTCTGACGACGGCCGGCGACACGGTCCGCCGCTGTCGCACCCGCGAGACGCCGCAACGGTCCGCCGGCCCGCGGAAGCCCTGCGACGACGGGGCGCTCGGGTATCATCGATCGCTCCGCGGGACAGCCCGGCGCCCCGAAACTGTTCGCCATGCAATCCGAATTGACCCAGGTTCCGACCGACACGACCGCCTCGTCGAACGCGGCGCTGGAGCGCGAGCTGGCCGCGCTGATCGTCGAGGCGCTGAACCTCGACGTCCGGCCGGAGGAGATCGCGGCCGACGCCCCGTTGTACGGCGAAGGCCTCGGGCTCGACTCGATCGACATCCTCGAGGTCGCGCTGGTCGTGTCGAAGCGGTACGGGTTCCAGCTGCGGTCCGACGACGAGAACAACGTGAAGATCTTCCAGTCGCTGGGCACGCTCGCCGCGCACATCGCGGCCCATCGCACCAAGTAGCGCCGAGGCCGCCCTTCGCGGTCACGATCGCAGCATGAGCGATTCCGCGCTTCGAACGGCACGCGTGCCCGGCGCGGCGATCCTGGTCGGCGGCGGCGTCGCGCTGGCCGGCTACCTGCTGCTGGTCCACCTGCTGATCGTCCGCCGCGCGCTGCCGCTGGTGCTGCTGGCCGTCGTCGCCGCGCCGTGGCTGGTCGCGATCGGCTCGATGCTGCTGAAACCCGGGCCGGACCGGCGGGCGACGACGCGGCGGCGGGCGCTCGCGGCCGCGCTGATCGCGATCGTCGCGTTCGCCGCCTGGCGCTTCGGCGACCGGCTCGCGTCGCACGCGGACTTCGTCGTCTATCTCGAGAACCTGGTGTTCGTGCTCGCGCTGGCCTCGACGTTCGCGATCACGGTGCGTCCGGGTCGCGAGGCGCTGATCACGCGCCTCGCCCGCACCGCGCGGAACGGCGACATGCCGCCGGCCATCGTCCGCTACACGCGGATGCTGACGCTGGTGTGGGCCGGCTTCTTCGCCGCGGTGGCCGCGCTGTCGAGCGCCCTCTACTTCTCGCAGTCGCTCGACGCGTGGTCGGCCTTCGTCAACCTCGCGTTGTGGCCGCTCGTCGCGGCGCTGTTCGCCGGCGAGTACGCGGTGCGGCTTCGCGTGCTGCGCGGCTACCGGCACGGCACGATGATGACCGGCGTGCGGGCGTTCCGCGATCGGGCCGCGGCCGACGGGCCCGAGGTGCGGGGCGGATCGTCTTGACCGCCCGCCTGCCGCTCCTCGACGGCTTCGCCCCGGACGCGACCTTCGCGTGGCGCCGCGGCGAGGCGATCCCCTGCGCGCGCTTCCTCGCGGACGTGGACCGCCTGGCGCGGGCGCTCCCCGAGCGTTCCCACGTGCTCAACGTCTGCGCCGATCGCTACCGCTTCGCGGTCGGTCTCGCGGCGGCGATGGTCCGCGCGCAGGTCAGCCTGCTGCCGCCGTCGACGCACGCGGCGACCGTGCGGCAGCTCGCGGCGCGTTTCCCGGCGACCTACTGCCTCGCGGAGACGCCGCAGGCCGACATCGACCTGCCGCAGACGTTGTACGACGACGCGTCGCCCGATCCCGGCGCGGCCGCATCGACTCCGGCGATGCCGGAGATCCCCGTCGACCGCACCGTCGCCTGCGTCTTCACGTCCGGATCGACCGGCGTCCCGACGATGCACCGGAAGGGCTGGGGATCGCTCGTCGAGAACGTGCGCGCGGAGGCCGAACGCCTCGGCTGCAATATCGGCTGCAACCCCGCGTCCGGCCCGCTCGCGATCGTCGCCACGGTGCCGCCGCAGCACATGTACGGCTTCGAGTCGTCGCTGCTGATGGCCTGGCAGAGCGGCGTCGCGATCGTCGCGGAACGACCGTTCTATCCGGCCGACATCGCCGCGGCGATCGCGCGCGTTCCGGGCCGCCGGATGCTCGTCACGACGCCCTTTCATTTGCGGGCGCTGCTGGACGCGGGCGGCGCGTTGCCGGCCGTCGAACAGGTCGTCTGCGCGACCGC
>CAXTDA010000234.1:0-6585 GCA_964242935.1 uncultured Burkholderiaceae bacterium
CCGCTTCGCGACGACCATCACGGTGCTGGTCGGCGGCGCCGAGCTCGTCACCGGAGCGCCGGCCGAGATCGCCGCCGGCCCGCGCGTCCGCGAGGTCGATCTCGGGCAGGAGAAGCATTGATGGCCGGCGACCGCGCGACGCCGCTCCTCGTCGTCGACGGCCTGCGGTCCGGCTATGGCGACGCGGTGGTCGTCGACGGCTGTTCGTTCACGGTCGGTGCCGGCGAGGCGGTCGCGCTGCTCGGCCGGAACGGCGTCGGCAAGACGACGCTGCTGGTCACGCTGATGGGCCTGACGCGGGTCCATGGCGGCAGCGTGCAGTGGTCGGGCCGCGACCTGCTGCGGCAGCGGCCGAGCGACCGCGCGCGGGCCGGCATCGGCTGGGTGCCGCAGGAACGCGAGGTGTTCCCGTCGCTCACCGTCGACGAGAACCTGACGGTGACCGCGCGGCCCGGCGCGTGGACGCTCGACCGCGTGCACGGCCTCTTCCCGCGCCTGAAGGAACGTCGCCGCAACTTCGGCAACGAGCTGTCGGGCGGCGAGCAGCAGATGCTCGCGATGGGTCGCGCACTGATGCTGAACCCGAAGCTGCTGCTGCTCGACGAGCCGCTCGAAGGCCTCGCGCCGGTGATCGTGGAAGAGCTCTCCGCCGCGATCGCGTCGATGGTCACGTCCGAGGGCCAGGCGCTGATCCTGGTCGAGCAGCACGTCGAGCAGGCGCTGTCGCTGACCCATCGCGCGATCGTGCTCGAACGCGGGCGCATCGTCCACGAAGGGTCGAGCGCCGCGCTGCGGAACGACCTCCATGCACTCGACCGCTGGATCGGCGTGCGGGTCGCCGCTTGATCGGCCTCTCACCCTGGACCCCATGAACAGTTCCATGCGTACGCAAGTCGCCATCGTCGGCGCCGGCCCGGCCGGGCTGCTGCTCGGCCATCTGCTGCATCGTGCCGGCATCGACAACGTGATCGTCGAGCGGCACGACCGTCGTCATGCCGAGGAGCGCATCCGCGCCGGCGTGCTGGAGCAGGGCACGATCGACACGCTCGACGAGGCCGGCGTCGGCGAGCGCCTGCATCGCGAAGGGCTGCCGCATCACGGCATCGAGCTGCTGTTCGATCGGAAGCGCCATCGGATCGACCTGACCGCGTTGTCGGGCGGACGCGCGATCGTGGTCTACGGCCAGCACGAGGTCGTGAAGGACCTGATCGCCGCGCGCGTCGAAAGCGGGCTGCCGCTGTTGTTCGCGTCGACCGACGTCGCGGTGCACGGACTCGACGGCGACCGGCCGTCGGTGACCTGCGTCCACGACGGCCGCGCGGTGACGATCGAATGCGACTTCATCGCCGGCTGCGACGGCTTCCACGGCATCTGCCGTCCAGCCATCCCGGCCGGTGTGCTGAAGAACTTCGATCGCGTCTATCCGTTCGCCTGGCTCGGCATCCTCGCCGAGGCCGAGCCGTCGTCGCACGAACTGGTCTACGCGAACCACGAGCGCGGCTTCGCGCTGTTCTCGATGCGTTCGGAGAAGGTCACCCGGCTCTACCTGCAGGTCGATCCCGACGACGCCATCGACGCGTGGAGCGACGAGCGCATCTGGGCCGAGCTGCACACGCGGCTCGCGACCGACGACGGCTGGAAGGTCAACGAGGGTCGCATCCTGCAGAAGGGCGTGACCGCGATGCGCAGCTTCGTCTGCGAGCCGATGCAGTACGGCCGGCTGTACCTCGCCGGCGACGCCGCGCACATCGTGCCGCCCACCGGCGCGAAGGGCATGAACCTCGCGGTGGCCGACGTGCGGGTGCTGTCGAAGGCGCTCGTCGCGCATTACGGCGGCGACGGCGGCGTCCGGCTCGCCTCGTATTCGCAGACGTGCCTGAAGCGCGTCTGGCGCGCCGAGCACTACTCGTGGTGGATGACGTCGATGTTGCATCGCTTCCCCGACGCCACGCCGTTCATGGAGCGGGTGCAACGAAGCGAGCTCGCCTACGTGACGTCGTCCGAGGCGGGCGGACGTGTCGTGGCCGAGAACTACGTCGGGCTGCCGTTCGACGATTGACGGCGCCGGGACGAGCCCGGATCAGCCGTCGCGCTGGCTCGGCTTCTTCTCGGTGATCGCCGAATGCGTGTGTTCGTCCTTCGCCTTCGACGTGTTGATTCGGTCGATCACGAGGTAGACGATGACGATCAGCATCGTGATGACGGCGAGACCGATGATAGGACGGAATTGCTCATGAGGCGCGTTCAGGTGGGTTGAGGAGCCGGGAGCGTCGCCCACCGCGCGCGGCCTGCCCATCGGCCTGCCGATGAGCGGAGACTGCGCCGCGGCGAAGCATCGGCGGCGGTTGTCCGGCACGCTTGTAGGCATGACGGCGAGCGCGGTCGCGATTCCGCGGCCTGCGACGAAGTCAGGGAGGTGGACGGGTGACGGGCTCGGCCACCGACGCGCCGTCGATGTGGTGGCGCTCGAGCGAACGCTGGACGAACCCGGTCGCTTTCATGTCCTCGACGAACGCGGCGAGACAGGCGGCGACCCCGTCCCCGCGATCTTTCGACACGCCCATCGCCTGCTCGATCACCATGAAGCGCCCGTCGAGCAGGCGAAGGCCGGGCACCCGCCGGCGGTCGGCCTGCATCTGCTGCTTCACGCCCGCGGCGACCTCGGCGCCTTCGCGGACGAACGTGTCGGTGACCGACGGCGAGGTCGGCGCCCGCACGATCTCCGCCGCGCGCAGCTCGCGCGTGAGGTAGAGGTCGTACGCGCTGTCCTTGCCGACGACCACGCGGTTACCCGTCCGGTCCACGTCCGCGTTCGACGCGATCGGCGACCCCGCGCGGACCAGGTAGGCGCCTTCGATCGTCAGGTACGGCGCGCTGAACGCGATCCCCGCGCCGCGTTTCGGATCGACGGCGAAGAAGCCGATGTCGGCGTCGCCGGCGGTCACCGCGGCGACGGACTTGCCGGCCGCGTCGACCACCGTCAGCTGCACGCCGACGGCGAGGCGGCCGGCCAGCGCTTCGGCGAGATCGACGGAGACGCCGCGCGGCTTGCCGTCTGCCGGGTCGAGCGCGGCAAGGATCGGGTTGCCGACGTTGATCGCCGCTCGCAGCCGTCCCGACGGCGCGAATCGTGCCGCGAGTCCCGGGTCGGCACAGGCCGCGTCCGCGGCGCCGGCGCGTACCGCCGGCGATAGACACAGGGCGATGCAGAGCGAGAGGATGGCGCGGGCGACCCGGCGGCTCATCGAATCTCCACGTGGTAGCGGAAGTGATCGGCCGGGCCGCGCGATCGTCGCCATTCGAGCGGCGTGCCGTCGTAGGCCAGCGCCACGCGCTCGATGACGATCACCGGTGTGCCGGGCGGGAGCTGCAGCTGGCGGGCGTGGCCGGTGCTCGCGAGCTCGACGGTCAGCGTCTCGTTGGCCGAGGCGATCATCTGTCCGCAGACCTGTTCGTACATCGGATAGAGCAGCGTCGGGTAGTCGGCGAGCTTCACGTCCATCAGGACCGCGAAGCGTGCCGCGGGCAGCCAGATCTCCTCGAACAACAGCGGCTTGTACTCGACGACGCGCAGCCGCATCAGCCGGACGACCTTCTCGCCCTTCGCGAGTTTCAGCGTGCCCTGCACCGCGGTCGGCGCGGACAGCAGCTCGCGCTTGAGGATCCGGCTCTCCGGGATCCGACGTTCCCCGGTCACCGACTCGAAGCGGAAGAAGCGGAACAGCGACGCGTCGAAGCGGGGGCGCCGGACGAAGGTCCCTTTGCCTTGCGACCGTTCGACCAGGCCGTCGGCCACCAGCGCGTCGATCGCCTTTCGCACGGTGCCGGTCGCGACCGAGAACTGCTTCGTCAGCTCCGTCTCGGACGGGATCAGGTCGCCCGGCCGCCAGCGGTGCGCGGCGATCTGCGTCGCCAGCTCGTCCCTCAATTGCTGGTAGAGAGGCAGCCGCGTGTCGCGCTGCAGGGGCTCGGTGCTCGGACTCATCGGTTCGCTGCGTGGCTTGCCGTCCTGATCGGCGAGTCGGGAGCATCGTCCATCTGCGATCGGGCGGCAAGCGCGACCGCCATGCGCGACAACCGTTGACGGAGCCGGACGCAGAAGATAGAGTCATCCACTCATATAGACCAGTGTACGGGTGATCTTCGTTCCCGAGCTGGCGAGGTGACCGGACGCCATCCGTCGTCGCCCTTTCGATACGGAGACGCCGATGTTCGCCTGGTACGGGAAGAGTTCGAGCACCGAACGGAAGACGTTCTGGGCGTGCTTCGCCGGCTGGGCGCTGGATGCCCTCGACGCGCAGATCTTCAGCCTGGCGATCCCCGCGCTGATCGCCACGTTCGCATTGACGAAGGCCGACGTCGGCCTCGTCAGCGGCGTGACGCTCGTCGCGTCCGCGCTCGGCGGCTGGATGACCGGCGCCATCTCGGACCGCTTCGGTCGCGTCCGGACGTTGCAGATCACGATCCTGTGGTTCTCGCTGTTCACGTTCGCGAGCGCGTTCGCGCAGTCGTACGGACAGTTGATCGCGCTGAAGGCCTTGCAGGGCTTCGGCTTCGGCGGCGAGTGGGCCGCGGGCGCGGTCCTGATGGCCGAGACGATCCGCGCCGAGCATCGCGGCAAGGCGATGGGCACGGTGCAGAGCGCCTGGGCCGTCGGGTGGGGCGCGGCGGTGCTGCTGTTCACGGCGCTGTTCTTCCTGCTGCCGCAACAGGACGCGTGGCGGGTCATGTTCGGCTTCGGCCTGCTGCCGGCCTTCCTCGTGATCTACGTCCGGCGTGCCGTCGTGGAGCCGCAGGTCTACCTCGACGCCGTCCGCGACCGGAAGCGCGCGCAGGCGCTCGGCAGCGCGCCGGCGTCGAATCCGCTCGTCGCGATCTTCGCGCCCGACCTGCTTCGCGTGACGCTGATCGGCGGCCTGCTCGGCCTCGGCGCGCACGGCGGCTACTACGCGCTGATGACCTGGCTGCCGACCTACCTGCAGTCGGAGCGTCATCTGTCGGTGCTCGGTACCGGCGGCTACCTGGCGGTGATCATCGTCGCGTTCTGGTGCGGTTGCATCGCGAGCGCTCAACTGCTCGACCGCATCGGGCGCCGCGCGAACGTGGCGGCCTTCGCCGTCTGCTGCGTCCTGACCGTGGTCTGCTACCTGTTCCTGCCGCTGACCGACACCGAGATGCTGTTCCTCGGCTTCCCGCTCGGCTTCTTCGCGGCCGGCATCCCGGCCAGCCTCGGCACATTGTTCAACGAGCTGTACCCGGTGGAGGTCCGCGCGACCGGCGTCGGCTTCTGCTACAACTTCGGCCGGGTCGTGTCCGCCGGCTTCCCGTGGCTCGTCGGTCACATGAGCACGTCGATGCCGCTCGGGCGCGCGATCGGGATCGATGCCGGCATCGCGTACGGCCTCGTCGTGGTGGCGGTCCTGCTCCTCCCCGAGACGCGCGGACGTTCGTTGCAGGGCGCGAGACCCGCGGCGAGCGGGCGGGGCGCGTCGATCTCGCGGGCGGGCGCGACGCGATGAGTGCCGTGACCCGGCTCGATCTTCCGCCCGCTTCGAGCGACGGCGAAGCCGCGCACGGTGCCGTCGACAGTCACGCGCACGTCTTTCGAAGCAACCTTCCGCTTGCGGGAGGCCGTCGTTACGCGCCGGACTACGACGCGTTGCCCGAGCAGTACCTCGGCCTCCTCGACCGGCATGCCATCGATCACGCGATCCTCGTGCAGCCGAGCTTCCTCGGGACCGACAACCGCTACCTGCTCGACACGATCGCCGCGCATCCGTCCCGCCTGCGCGGCGTGGCCGTCGTCGACGCGGACATCGACGAGGACCAACTGGTCGCGTTGGCTGCCAGCGGGATCGTCGGGTTGCGACTGAACCTGATCGGCAGGCCGGTGCCCGACCTGCGGACCGGCCAGTGGAGGCGCTTCGTCGAACGCGCGTCGTCGGAGGCCCTGCACGTCGAGTTGCATTGCGCGGCGAGCGACCTGCCCGCCCTCGTCCCGGCGTTGATCGACGGCGGCGTGCAGGTCGTCGTCGATCACTTCGGCCGCCCCGACGGCGCGCTCGGCATCCACGATCCCGGATTCCGCTTCCTGCTCGGCACCGCGACCACGGACGCGGTGTGGGTCAAGCTCTCGGCGCCGTACCGGCTCGACCGAAGCCGCGGCGACTCGATCGCCGAACAGGCGCTGCCCCGCCTGCTCGACGCGTTCGGAACGCGACGCCTCGTGTGGGGCAGCGACTGGCCCCATACGCAGCACGAGTCGGGCGCGTCGTACGAAACGGCCTGTCGTTCGCTCTGCCGATGGCTTCGGGACGCGGCCGAACGACGTGCTGTCCTGGTCGACACGCCCGCACGGCTCTTCGGTCTGCGAAGCGGCCGGCAGGTCGCCACGCCGATCCCTCAGGCAGGACGTTAGCGAAACGCCCGCGTCGCACCGGGCTCGTCCGACACGTGCGTCGAATCGAAACGAAAGGAGACGTCCATGCAAAGCGAGTCAAGCGCGATCCGGGGAACACCGTCCGAGCCCACCGGCCTCGAAGTCCGCACGATGCGCAAGGGGGCCGGGGGGCGGGGGGCGGGGGG
>CAXTDA010000235.1:0-6579 GCA_964242935.1 uncultured Burkholderiaceae bacterium
CAGCAGGCTCGCGTGGATGTTGAGGCAGCCGAGCGGGGCGATCGACAGCACCGACGGCGGCAGGATCAGGCCGTAAGCGGCGACCACCATGGCGTCGTGCGGCACGGCCGCGAGCCGCCGGTGGGCCCCGCTCGCCTCGGCGTCGAAGCGGCCGCCGAGCCGCAGACCCGTCGGCTGCAGCACCGCGATGCCTTGCTCGACGGCAAGCGCCTTGACCGGCGTCGGACGCACGCGCATCCCGCGACCCGCGGGGCGGTCCGGCTGCGACAGGACGAGGACGATCTCGTGACCGGCGGCGATCAGCGCGGCCAGCGCGGTCGCGGCGAACTCGGGCGTGCCGGCGAAGACGATCTTCATCGACCGGCGGGGTCGCGGACGGCGCGCGCCGTCACGCGCTCGCGCGATCGAGCTTCCGCATGCGACTGCGGATGCGCCTCTGCTTCAGCTGCGACAGGTAGTCGACGAAGACCTTGCCGCTCAGGTGGTCCATCTCGTGCTGGATGCAAACGGCCAGCAGCTCTTCCGCGTCGACGCGAAAGGTGCGCCCGCGCTCGTCCTCGGCTTCGACGGTGACCGCATCGGGCCGTTCGACCTCGTCGTAGACCCCGGGGACCGACAGGCAGCCTTCCTCGGCCACGCGTCGCGTGGCACTCGCGGTCACGATCCGCGGATTGACGAAGACCTGCAATCGATCGCGCGTGTCGGAGATGTCGATCACGATCACGCGCTCGTGCACGTCGACCTGCGTCGCGGCCAGACCGACCCCGTTCGCGTCGTACATCGTGAGCGCCAGGTTCGCGACGAACGTCCGCAGCCGATCGTCGAACTGCGTGACCGGCTTGGCAATTTTCCCTAGACGGGGGTCGGGATAATGCAGGATAGGAAGTAACGCCATAACAACAGGTCCAAATGGACTGGCCGGAATAATGATTGCGACATCAAAAGATTAATCGGAGAATTTCAAGCGACTTGGCAGCCGGAAGAACGACTGCAAAGCGGACCCGTGCACCAGCGCGCACAACGAGGCGGCACGAATGAAATTCGAAAAAAAGTCTAGCACAGCCCTCCCCTCCAACCGTATCCCACCCAGCGCCGCGGCGGCGCCAAAAACCCTCCCCGAACACCCGTCGACGCGGCGCCTCGAGCGGCCCGTCGTCCGTCGCATCTCGGGCCGGATCGGCCTGGTGCAAGCCGCAATGATCGCCGTCCTCGCGATTCCCGCGGCATCCGCGCAGACGAGCGGCGCCGAGCCCGAAACGCCGCGTTACCCGACCGCGAATTCCGGCGACCCGGCGCCCGCCGCGCGTCCTGTGGCACGTCGCGACGCCGCTTCGAGCGACGTCTTCGTCGACAGCGCGCCCGACACCTACACGGTGCTGCGCGGCGACACGCTGTGGGGGATCGCCGGCCGGTTCCTCAAGCAACCGTGGCGGTGGCCCGAGATCTGGCAGATCAATCGCGACCAGATCCGCAACCCGCACTGGATCTATCCGGGTCAGTCGATCGTCCTCGATCGGGCGACCGGCACGATGCGTCTCGGACGCGGCGCGTCGTCGAACGGAACCGTGAAGCTGTCGCCGCAGGTGCGCGTCGGGACCGATGCCCAGGCCATCCCGAGCATCCCGCCCGAAGTGATCGAACCGTACCTGACGCAACCGCTCGTCGTGGAGGCCGCGACGATGCTCGATGCGCCGCGCGTCGTCGCGTCGCGCGAGCGGGTGGTGCTCGGCGCCGGCGACAGCGCGTACGTCGCGGGCATCACCGATCCGTCGGTCGCCATCTACCAGATGTTCCGGCCCGGGCGTCCGCTGAAGGATCCGGATTCCGGCGCCGTCGTCGCCTATCAGGCGGACTACCTCGGAACCGCGCGCGTCACGCGACCGGGCAATCCCGCGACGGTCACCATCACCTCATCGAAGATGGAGATCAACGCCGGCGACCGCCTGGTCGCGGCGACGAAGCCGGTCATCATCAACTACATGCCGCATGCACCGGCCGGTCCGGTCGCCGGTCGCATCATCTCCGTCTACTCGGGCGTGGCCTATGCCGGGACCAGCATGGTCGTCGCGGTCAACCGCGGCGCGGCCGACGGTCTCGAGATCGGCACCGTCCTCGCGATCAAGACCTTCGGTCGCACGATCGTCGACCGGACCAACGGGTCGAAGGAGCTGATCACGCTGCCCGAGGAACGGAAGGGCCTGCTGTTCATCTTCCGCGTCTTCAATCGCGTCGCGTACGGCCTGATCGCGTCGAGCGTCGAGCCGGTGGAAATCGGCGACAGCGTCACCCAGCCTTGAGCCCCGACCGCGATGACGGCCGATGCGTCCGGCAGCACCGGCGACGATGACGTCGGCGGCTGGCTGCGGCTGACCGCGACCCCGGGTGTCGGACCGGCGACCTGCCGCACGCTGCTGACGGCCTTCGGTCTGCCCGATGCCCTCTTCGGGGCGACGCGCGGCGAACTCGGCCGCGTCGTCTCCGGGACGGTCGTCGATGCGCTGCTGCGGCCGCCGACCGCGGCGCTCCGCGACCTGATCGCGCGCACTCGCGCGTGGTGTGACGAGCCCGGACACGCGGTCGTCACGCTGGCCGACCCGCGCTATCCGCCGGCGCTGCTCGAGACGGTCGATCCGCCGCCGCTGCTGTACGTGAACGGCCGCAGCGACCGACTCGCGGGCTCGCTGCTGGCCGTGGTCGGCAGCCGCAACGCGACACCGCAAGGCGTGATCGACGCGCGCCGTTTCGCCGGATCGCTGGCGACGGCGGGCCACACGATCGTCAGCGGGCTCGCGCTCGGCATCGACGCGGCCGCGCACGAAGGCGCGCTCGCCGCCGGCCCGCGATCCGGGTCGACCGTGGCCGTCATCGGGACCGGCATCGACATCGTGTATCCGTCGTCGCATCGCACGCTCGCACACCGCATCGTGGAAAGCGGCGTCATCGTGTCGGAACTGCCGCTCGGCACGACCGCGTCGGCGCACCAGTTCCCGCGCCGCAACCGGATCATCGCGGGGCTGTCGCGCGGCGTGTTGGTGATCGAGGCGGCGGCGCGGTCGGGTTCGCTGATCACCGCACGCCTCGCGTCCGAATGCGGCCGCGACGTGTTCGCGCTTCCCGGGTCGATCCACTCGCCGCTGTCGAAGGGCTGCCACCAGTTGATCCGGCAGGGCGCGAAGCTGGTCGAATCCGTCGCCGACGTGCTGGAGGAATTCGGTGGCACCGCGGCACCCCGGCCCGCCGAGACGGCGCCGGCCGACGACGAGGCCGACGACGGACTCCTGGCGCTCCTCGGCCACGACCCGGTCACGGCCGACGATCTCGCGGCGCGGGCGGGCCGCAGTCCCGCGCAACTCGCCGGCCTGCTGCTCGATCTCGAACTCGCGGGACGCATCGCGCGCCTGCCCGGCGGGCGGGTCCAGCGCCTCGTCGCCTGAGGGCGCCGCCGGTGCACCGACTTGAACCGAACAGGGCGGCGGGGTACATTGCCGCAACATGTTCGACGTCCTGGTCTATCTCTACGAGAACTACTACCGGCCCGACGCGTGTCCCGATGCGGACACGCTCGCGAGGAAGCTCTCCGCGGCCGGCTTCGAAGGCGAAGAGATCGACAGCGCGCTGTCGTGGCTGTCGGGCCTCGCGACCGTCACGCAGACCACGATCCCGGTCGCGTACGCCGACCGTTCGTCTTTTCGCATCTATGTCGACGCGGAGTACGAGCGCCTGAGCGCCGAATGCATCGGCTTCCTGTCGTTCCTCGAGTCGGCAGGCGTCCTCAATCCGCTGCTCCGCGAAGTCGTGATCGAGCGCGCGCTCGCCACCGACGAGACGCCGGTCTCGCTCGAGTCGTTGCGCGTCATCGTGCTGATGGTGTTCTGGAGCCAGGGCGAGGAGCCCGATGCGCTGGTTCTCGAGGAGCTGCTCGAGGACGGCGCACCCCGTCAGATGCACTGAGACGGTCCAGGCGCACCGCCGAACGGCGATTGCGGCGCCAAAAATCTTGTGCGTATGATGCCGGCCTCCATCCAGGGGCCCCGGTCACCGGTCGACCGTCCGAACGGGAACGACCGCTCCCGCGAACGATCGCATCGCGTCCCGCCACCCGGCGAACTTCATTGCAGGTGAAATGAGCAAGGCACTCATCATTGCCGAGAAGCCCTCTGTCGCCAACGACATCGCGCGGGCGCTCGGCGGCTTCAAGAAGCACGACGATTACTTCGAGTCGGACGACTACGTGCTGTCGTCGGCGATCGGGCATCTGGTCGAGATCGCCGCGCCCGAGGAGTACGACGTCAAGCGGGGCAAGTGGAGCTTCGCGAACCTGCCGGTGATCCCGCCGCACTTCGACCTCAACCCGATTCCGAAGACCGAGCAGCGCCTGCGGCTGCTGACGCGCCTGATCAAGCGGAAGGACGTCGACCAGCTGATCAACGCGTGCGACGCGGGTCGCGAAGGCGAGCTGATCTTTCGCCTGATCGCGCAGCATGCGAAGGCGAAGCAGCCGGTGCAGCGGCTCTGGCTGCAGTCGATGACACAGGGCGCGATCCGCGACGGCTTCTCGCATCTGAAGAGCGACGTGCAGATGCATCCGCTCGCCGATGCCGCGAAGAGCCGCTCCGAAGCGGACTGGCTGATCGGCATCAACGGCACGCGGGCGATGACCGCGTTCAACTCGAAGGGCGGCGGCTTCTTCCTGACCACCGTGGGTCGGGTGCAGACGCCGACGCTGTCGATCGTCGTCGAGCGCGAGGAGAAGATCAAGCAGTTCGTCCCACGCGACTACTGGGAGGTGCAGGCCGGGTTCGTCGCCGCCGCCGGGGCCTACCCGGGCCGCTGGTTCGATCCGAAATTCAAGCGCACGGACGAAGACCCTCACCAGCGCGACTCGCGCCTGTGGGGCAAGACCGCGGCCGATTCGATCGTCGCGGCGTGCCGCGGCAAGACCGGTACCGTCACCGAGGAATCGAAGCCGTCGACGTCGATGGCGCCGGGCCTGTTCGACCTGACGACGCTGCAGCGCGACGCGAACGGACGCTTCGGGTTCTCGGCCAAGAACACGCTCGGACTCGCCCAGTCGCTCTACGAACGTCACAAGGTGCTGACCTATCCGCGGACCGACAGCCGCCATCTGCCCGAGGACTACATCTCCACCGTCCAGGAGACGCTGCAGATGCTGAAGGCCTCGAACAACTACCATCAGGCCGCGTCGATGGTGTTGAAGGGCAAGTGGGTCAAGCCGAACAAGAAGATCTTCGACAACACCAAGATCAGCGATCACTTCGCGATCATCCCGACGCTGCAGGCGCCGAAGAACCTGTCGGAGCCCGAGCAGAAACTCTACGACCTCGTCGTCAAGCGCTTCCTCGCGGTGTTCTTCCCGCCGGCCGAGTTCCTCGTCACGACGCGCATCACCGAGGTCTCCGGTCACCAGTTCAAGACCGAGGGCAAGGTGCTGGTCGCGCCGGGCTGGCTGCAGGTCTACGGCAAGGAGGTGCAGGACGACGACGCGAACCTGGTGCCGGTCGCCGCCGGGGAGAAGCCGCTGACCGACCGGATCGAGGCGATCGGCCTCGTCACGAAGCCGCCCGCGCGCTACACCGAAGCCACGCTGCTGTCGGCGATGGAGGGCGCGGGCAAGCTGATGGACGACGACGACCTGCGCGAGGCGATGGCGGGCAAGGGCCTCGGCACGCCGGCGACCCGCGCCGCGATCATCGAGGGGCTGCTGTACGAGAAGTACATGGTCCGAGAAGGCCGCGAGCTGATCCCGACGGCGAAGGCGTTCCAGCTGATGACGCTGCTCCGGGGCCTCGACGTGCCGGAGTTGACCGCCCCGGAACTCACCGGCGAATGGGAGCACAAGCTCGCGCTGATGGAGAAGGGCACGATGAGCCGCGACGACTTCATGCGCGAAATCGCGCAGATGACGCAGATCATCGTCCGGCGCGCGAAGGAGTACGACAGCGACACGATCCCCGGCGACTACGCGACGCTGGCGACGCCGTGCCCGAACTGCGCCGGCAAGGTCCGCGAGAACTACCGCCGCTTCGCGTGCGTCGGCGAGAAACCGGTACCGAAAGGCGCACCCGAGGACCACGGCTGCGGCTTCTCGATCAGCAAGATCCCCGGCGGCCGGCAGTTCGAGATCGCCGAGGTCGAGGACTTCCTGCGGAACCGCGAGATCGGCCCGTTGCAGGGCTTTCGCAGCAAGATGGGCCGGCCGTTCGCGGCGATCCTGAAGATCGTCCCGGACGACGAGACGAAGAACCTGAAGCTCGAGTTCGACTTCGGCCAGACCAGCGACGACGAGAACAGCGAGCCGGTCGACTTCACGGCGCAGCAGCCGCTCGGCGCCTGTCCGAAGTGCGGCGGCGCCGTCTACGAGCTCGGGCTGTCGTACGTCTGCGAGAACGCGGTCAACCCGCCGAAGACCTGCCACTTCAAGACCGGCAAGATCATCCTGCAGCAGGAAGTGGCGCCCGAGCAGATCACGAAGCTGCTCGCGACCGGCCGCACCGACCTGCTGCCCGGCTTCAAGTCGTCGCGCACGAACCGCTTCTTCAAGGCGTTCCTGATCTGGGA
>CAXTDA010000236.1:0-6579 GCA_964242935.1 uncultured Burkholderiaceae bacterium
CATGTTGATCGGACCGCGCACCGCGGGCGACGACGCCGAGAAGTCGCAGTGCATGCCGGCGTCGTCGATCGTGACAGTGACGGCGATCGGCACCGGCGCGTCGCTGACGCCGTCGTCGTCGACGAGGTCGGTCGCGGTCCACGTGCCGCGCGGCAGCTTCGCGAGTTCGCGGCGCGCGATGGCCTCGCCGTGGGTGATGAATTGCCGGACCGCATCGTCGAGCGCGGCGCCGCCGAACTTGCGATGCAGCTCGATCAGCCGTCGCTCGCCGGTCCGCGTCGCCGCGACCTGCGCCTCGAGGTCGCCGATGACGAGGTCCGGCATCCGCGAGTTGAAGCGGATCAGCTCGTAGATCTCGCGATCGGGCTTGCCCTTCTTGTAGACCTTCAGCCCCGGCATGATCAGTCCCTCCTGATGCATGTCGGTCGAGTCGAGCACGTAGCCGGGGTCCTTCGCGCCGAGGTCCATCCAGTGCGCGCGGATGCAGGTATACGCAAACGGTCGCTCTTCGTCGTCGGCGAAGACCGGCGCGAACAGCGTCACGTCCATCGAATGCGCCGAGTTCCAGTACGGGTAGTTCATCAGCACGATGTCGCCGCGTTCCAGGTTGTCGGCGCCGACGTATTCGACGCCCTTCCTGATCGCGTAGTCGTTCGCGCCGAGGAACAGCGCGAGGCTGCGCGCGTCGGCCATCAGCTCGAGGTTCCGATCGTAGAGCGAGATGCCGAAGTCGAGCACCTCGTAGATCACCGGGTTGAACGCGGTGCGGATCAGCGTGCGGCGCATCTCCTCGGCGGCCGAGCTGAGATAACTGCGGATGACCTCGGTGGTGGCGGCCGCGAGTTTCATGCAGCGGTTCCTCTCGAAAGGGGTCGGACGACGAGGTGGCCGTGACGGTCGACCTCGATCTGCTGGTCGCTGTGGATCACCGTTGTCGACGTGCCTTCGTCGACGATCGCCGGTCCGGCGATCCGATGGCCCGGTGCGAGCAGCGCGCGATCGTGGACGGCGAAGCGCTTCATCCGGCGCTCGGCGAAACAGTACGCGTCGCGTGCCGCGATGCGCGCGTCGTCGACGCCGCTCGTCGCGACGGCGGGCTCGCGGAGCGGCGGCTTGTCGAGTCGACCGGTCGCGCGGACGCGCAGCGTCACGGCCTGGACCGGATCCTTCAGCGCGTGGCCGTAGCGCAGTCGATGCAGCGCGCTGAAGGCCGTCGACACCGCGGCGGCATCGTCGTCGGCGCCGACCGGCACCGCGATGCCGTGCTCCTGGCCGGCGTAGCGGCATTCGATGAAGCGGTCGAGCACGCGCGCCTCGGCCGGTACCTCCTGCTCGGCGAGGCGGTCCATCGCTTCGGCCTCGAGCCGCGCGAAGCCGGCGCCGAACGCCGGCCACTCCGCGTCGTCCAGCGCGCGGATGTCGGACTGCGAGAACTCGGAGACCATGTCCGACAGCAGCATGCCCCACGCCGAGAACACCGCCGGGACTTGCGGGACGATCAGGTCGGCGACCTCGACCTCGCGGGCGATCAGCGGCGCGATCATCGGACCGGCGCCGCCGAACGCGAGCAGCGAGAAGTCGCGCGGGTCCTTGCCGCGTTCGACGGTGATCTCGCGGATCGCGCCGACGGTCTTCGCAACCAGCACGTCGAAGACGCCGGCCGCGACGGTGATCGCGGCGCTGCCGAGCGGGGCGGCGAGCCGCGACTGGATGCCGGCGCGCGCCGCGTCCGCGTCGAGCGCGAGGGCGCCACCGAGGAAGCGGGCCGGGTCGATGTAACCGAGCACCAGCGCCGCATCGGTCGTGGTCGGCTCGGTGCCGCCGTTGCCGTAGGCGATCGGCCCGGGAACGGCGCCGGCGCTCCGCGGGCCGACCTGCAGCAGGCCGTCCTGCACCGAGGCGATCGAGCCGCCGCCGGTGCCGATGCAGCGGATGTCGAACACCGGCATCAGCACCGGGATGTTCTCGAGCGTCGCCTCGTGCATCACGACCGGCTGGCCGTTCTCGATGACGCTCGCGTCGAGGCTGGTGCCGCCGTAGTCGAGCGACAGCAGGTGGTCGCGCCCGGAGGCCCGCGCGATCGTGGTTGCGCCGACGATGCCGCCGGCCGGGCCCGACAACGCGGTGAAGATCGGCGCCTGTGTCGCGAGCCGGGCCGTCATCGCGCCGCCGCTCGAACGCATGATCAGGAAGCGTCCCGCGAAGCCGGCATTCGCGAGCGCGCCTTCCAATTCGCCGACGTAGGCCTCGAAGATCGGCCGGATGTACGCGTCGAGCACGGCCGTCGCGGTGCGCTCGTATTCGCGGTACTCGCGGGAGATCTCGCTCGCCACCGACACCGGCAGCGCCGGATGACGCGCACGGACGACGGCCGCGGCGCGCTCCTCGTGCGACCGGTTGCGGTACGCGTGCAGGAAGCTGATCGCGATCGACCGGACGCCTTCGGTCACGAGTTCGTCGGCGGCTCGGGCCACCGCCTCCTCGTCGAGCGCGACCACTTCGACGCCCGACGCGTCGAGGCGCCCCGGCACACCGCGCCGATGCCGCCGTTCCACGATCGGTGCGGGGCGCGCGTAACGCACGTCGTACATCCTCTCGGGCGGCACGTCGGCGCGGCCGATCTCGAACAGGTCGCGAAAGCCTTCGTTGGCGATGATGCCGGTCACGGCGCCCTTCCGTTCGAGGATCGCGTTCAGGCCCAGCGTCGTGCCGTGGACGAACACGTCGATCCGTTCGAGCGGCGTGCCGAGACGGCGCAGCGCCTCCATGACGCCGTCGGCCGGCCGGGCCGGCGTGGTCGGGGCCTTCGCGAGCCGGACCTCGCCGGTGTCCTGGTCGAACTGGACCGCGTCGACGAAGGTTCCGCCGATGTCGACCGCGACGCGGTAGCGCGCGGTCGACGTCATCGCGGGGAAACCATGTTCATCGCGCGTCTCAATAGCGCACCGCGACCTCGACACCGACCTGGCGCGGTTCGTTCGCGCTGCGGAGCGACGTCCCCGCGCCGAGCGCGTTCGCGCCGACCGCGGCCGGCGTGCGTTCGTCGGTCAGGTTGCGGCCGACCAGCGCGACCTGCAGGCTGTACGGCCCCATGTCGCGCGTGTACGCGATCCGGGCGTTGACGAAGTTCTTCGGCTCCGTGCGAACCTGGTTCGCGAGGTCCCAGTAGACGTCGCCGCGGTGCTGCACGTCGACGCGACCGACGACCTGGCCACCGGCGACGTCGTACTGGCTCTCGAGACCGAGGTTCGCGGTGAATCCGTAGACCTGCGGCGTGCGGTTGCCGTTGAACTGGCCCTGGTCGAAGCGATCGATCTTCGTCTTGTTGTAGCCGGCGCCGGCGTTGACCTTCAGCCAGGTCGCCGCGACGTACTGGGCCTCGGCCTCGGCGCCGTTGACGGTCGTCTTCGGGATGTTCGTGATCGCACGGAAGATGCCGGTCGGCGTCGCGAGTGAGAAGAAGAACTGCTGGTTGTCGAAGTTCGTGTGGAACAGCGCACCGTTGAGCAGCAGCCGGTTGTCGAGCCAGCTCGTCTTCATGCCGGCTTCGTAGTTCTTCGAGACCTCGTTGTCGTAAAGGCGGATCGTGAGCGGCGTCGTCGGGTTGAAGCCGCCCGTGCGAAAGCCCTTCGAGTAGGTCGCGTAGCCGAGTACGTCGGGCGTCAGCTTGTACGCGAGCGTCGCCTTCGGCTGCAGCTGCTTGAACACATGCGAGTCGGTGACGGCGGTGCGCGGAGAGTCGACCGACGCGCGGACGCGGTCGTAGCGCAGCCCGCCGGTCAGGCTGAGCGCGGTCGTCAGGTCGTAGGTCGCCTGGCCGAACAGCGCGTTGCTGTACTGCCTGGTGTTCGTGATGTTGTCGCCGCCGGCCGGATACACGACGCTGCCGTCGGGCTGCACGGCGCCGAACTGGGTCACGTCGTTGACGCGATAACGCTGGAAGAAGGTCCCGATGTTCCAGCGCAGCGGGCCGGCGTCGGTCGACGTGATGCGGAACTCCTGGCTCTCGGCGCGCGTGTCGTCGCGCCACGTCTGGCCGGCACTGACCCGAGGCGAGAAATCGCCGTCGGCCTTGAGGAACTGGTTCGCCTTGTTGTAGGCGGTGATCGAGGTCAGCGTGAAGTCGTCCAGCGCGTAGTCGACCTTCGCGGAGTAGGTCTGCAGGTCCCGCTTGTCCTTGCCGGTGATGTCGGTGTTCGGGTTCTGCGAGAAGTCGTCGAAGTTGGCGTTCGCGACCGGGACGAGCCACAGCGAGCCGTTCGAGCCGTCGGTCGCGTTGGCGCGCAGGTCGACGGTCAGTCGGCCGGTCGGCTTGAACAGCAGCTGCCCGTTCAGCGTCGTCTCGTGCGACGCATCGACCTTGTTGTGGTTGTAGTCGTTGGTGATCAGGCCTTCGAAGTCGCTGTGGGCGACTCCGAGGCGGTACCACGCCACGCCTGGCGACAGCGGGCCGCTCACCGACGCGTTGTATCTTTTCTCGTTGCCTTCGTAGTAGCCGAAGCCGGCGCGCGCCTCGAGCTGGTCGGTCGGCGGCTTCGTCACGATGTTGATCGCGCCGGCGATCGCGCCGGCGCCGTACAGCGTGCCCTGCGGACCGCGCAGGAACTCGATCTGCTGGACGTCGACGAACTGCTGCTTCAGGAACTCCTGTCCCGGCTGCGGGACGCCGTCCACCACGATCGCGAACGGCGACTGGCCGCCCTGCACGGTCGTGAAGCCGCGGAACGAAACCGTCTGGATGCCCGGCCGCAGCTGGTCGATGATCACGAGGTTCGGCGTCAGCGCGGCCGCGTCCTGGATGTTGCGGATGCCGGCGCGCTCGATGTCGCGATCGGTGACGACGGTCGTCGCGTTCGGCACGTCCTGCGCGCGTTCACGACGTTTCTGCGCGGTGATCGTGATCGTGTCGAGGCTCTGGGCGCGGGTCGTGTCGGCCGTCTTCGCGACCGGCGTGGTTCCTTCGCCGGCGGCGCCCGACGCCTGGGCCACGACGATCGCGTCCGGCTCCGCGGTCACGGTCTGCGCGAGGACGTTCGATGCCGACGACGCGTAGGCGACGGCGATCGAGGCCCAGAGGACCGACCGGCCGTACCGAGACAATCCATGCTGCTTCATTTGGGGCTCCAGGGGCTGACCGCACTCGCGGTGATGCCCGATGGTTGCCGCATCGTCCGGGTCGATCAATGACGGCGCTTCGAATTTTGTTTGCGCGGCACGCAACGTTGTTCTTGCCCGATTTCAACCGAATGCGGGTAAAAGTGGTCGGCCGTTCCGATCCACCGCGACCGCAGGACCGACCGATGAGCGACCTCCGCCAGACCCTGACGCGCGTCGTCGAGCACAGCCCGTTGAAGCCGGTCGCCGTCGAGGATCGCCGCGGCTGGTTCTTCCTCGCGACCGTCAAGGTCGGCGTGATGATCTGCGTGCCGCTGTTCGCGCTCGGTGGTGCGCTCGGCACGCACATGCGGCTCGTCGAGATGGCGCCGGCGGTGCTGGTCGGCGCGCTGGTCACCGCGCTGCTCGCGACGCTGACCGGTCTGGTCGGGATGCACGCGCGCGTCCCGACCGCGGTGCTGGTGAAGAGCACGTTCGGCGGACTCGGCGGCAAGGTCGTCGCGGCGATCCTGATCGTCACGCTGTTCGGCTGGTTCGGCGTCCAGACCGAAGTGCTCGTCAACAGCCTCAACGCGCTGATGCAGTCGACGTTCGGCTTCATCGTCGATCGCCTGCTGCTGACGGTGCTGTGCGGCGCGCTGATCAGCAGCACCGCGATCATCGGCGTCCGCGCGCTCGGCAAGGTGTCGTACGTCGCGGTGCCGCTGTTGCTGGTCGTGATGGCGGTGCCGACGTGGGTCGCGCTGAGCACGCATCAATGGGTGCCGCTGCTGGCGATGCAGCCGACCGGCCCGTCGTACAGCTTCGGCACGGTCGTCTCGATCATCACCGGCGGACACATCGTCGCGATCGCGATCACGCCCGATATCACGCGCTTCATGCAGAGCCGTCGCGACACGGTGATCGGGGTGTTCCTCGGCTACGGTCTGGTGCTGCCGATCCTGCTGACGGTGGCCGCGCTGCTGGCGCTGGTCTACGGCAACGGCGACCTCGTCGCGATCATGATCCTGACCGGCGTCGGCGGTCCGGCGCTGCTGGTGATCATGCTGGCCACGTGGACCGCGAACGACAAGAATCTTTACGAGACGTCGCTCGCGCTGTCGTCGCTGATGCCGCGCTTCGAACGCTGGCAATTGACGGTGCTGGCCGCCGTCGTCGGAACCGCGCTCGCCGCCGCGAACATCTTCGGCCACTTCATCGCGTTCCTGGTCTTCATGGGAATCACGATCGGACCGATCGCCGGCGTGTACCTGGTGGACTACGCGCTCGACCCGACGCGCTACCGCGACGGCGTGACCGAGCGGCTGCGGCTGCTGCCGTTCGCGGCGTGGATGATCGGCATCGTCGTCGGGCTGGGCACGCTGCCGCGCGACGGCGGCGGGCTCGGATTGATCAGCGTGACGTCGGCGCCGACGCTCGACGCGCTGGCCGGCGGCGCGCTGGCGCACTGGCTCCTGCAGAAGG
>CAXTDA010000237.1:0-3015 GCA_964242935.1 uncultured Burkholderiaceae bacterium
TTGAATGTCGACCAGCATGCGTGAAATGCTCGAAGCGGGCGTCCATTTCGGACACCAGACCCGCTTCTGGAATCCCAAGATGGCGCCGTATATTTTCGGCCACCGCAACCGGATCCATATCGTCAACCTCGAGAAGACGCTCGCCAACTACAACGACGCGGTCAAGTACGCGAAGAAGCTGGCGGCCAATCGCGGGACCATCCTTTTCGTCGGCACCAAGCGCCAGGCCCGCGAGATTCTCCAGGAAGAGGCCAAGCGCGCCGGCATGCCGTACGTCGACCAGCGCTGGCTCGGCGGCATGCTGACCAACTTCAAGACCGTGAAGGCGTCGATCAAGCGGCTCAAGGACATGGAGGCGACGGTCGCCGACGGCGGCCAGGAGCGGCTTTCGAAGAAGGAAGCGCTGACGTTCTCGCGCGAGATCGAGAAGCTCACGAAGTCGATCGGCGGCATCAAGGACATGAACGGCGTGCCGGACGCGATCTTCGTGATCGACGTCGGGTATCACAAGGGCGCGGTCACCGAAGCGGCCAAGCTCGGCATCCCGGTGATCGGCGTGGTCGATACCAACCACTCGCCGGACGGGATCGCTTACGTGATCCCCGGCAACGACGACTCGAGCAAGGCGATCCGCCTCTATGCCCGCGGCATCGCCGACGCGATCCTCGAAGGGCGCAACAACGCGCTCAACGACATCGTCGAGACGCCGGAGAACGGCGAGGAATTCGTCGAGGTCAGCGCCGCGGCCTGATCGATCGACGACGTCGAACGGGGTGTCGTCGCGACGCCCCTTTTTTTTGCCGCGACGCATCCGTCGTCGCGGCCACGGGACGAAACCAGAAGGAGGACGACATGGCCGCGATCACCGCAGGCATGGTCAAGGCGCTTCGCGAGAAGACCGACGCGCCGATGATGGAATGCAAGAAGGCCCTGACGGAGGCCGACGGCGACCTCGAGAAGGCCGAGGAGTTGCTGCGCGTCAAGCTCGGCAGCAAGGCCAGCAAGGCGGCGAGCCGCGTCACCGCCGAGGGCATCGTCAGCGTGCTGATCCAGCCGATGGATGCTGCAGCGGACACGGGAAGCGTCGGTGTGCTCGTCGAGATCAACTGCGAGACCGACTTCGTCGCGAAGAACGACGACTTCCTGCAGTTCGCGAAGCAGGTCGCCGAACTGATCGCACGCCAGGATCCGGCGTCGGTCGAGGTGCTGCAGGGCCTGCCGCTGGACGGCAAGACGGTCGACGAGGTCCGTGCCGCGCTGGTGGGCAAGATCGGTGAGAACCTCGCGATCCGCCGCTTCGTGCGCTACGCGACCCGCATGAAGCTGGCGTCGTACGTGCACGGCACGCGCATCGGCGTGCTCGTCGAATACGACGCGGCCGACGAGCAGGTCGGGAAGGACATTGCGATGCACGTCGCCGCGAGCAAGCCGATCACGGTGTCGAAGGACCAGGTGCCGGCCGAGCGGATCGAAGCCGAGCGGAAGGTCTTCACGGCGCAGGCGGCGGAGTCCGGCAAGCCCGCCGAGATCGTCGCGAAGATGGTCGAGGGGCGCGTCTCGAAGTACCTCGCCGAGGTCGCGTTGCTCGGGCAGCCGTTCGTCAAGAATCCGGACGAGACGGTCGAGAAGATGCTCAAGGCGAAGAACGCGAAGGTGATGCGCTTCGCGCTGTACGTCGTCGGCGAGGGCATCGAGAAGCGCTCGGACGACTTCGCGGCGGAGGTCGCGGCGCAGGTCG
Source organism: uncultured Burkholderiaceae bacterium (assembly GCA_964242935.1). Taxonomy (GTDB): domain Bacteria; phylum Pseudomonadota; class Gammaproteobacteria; order Burkholderiales; family Burkholderiaceae_D; genus CAHJXF01. The sequence continues at coordinate 1,739 of CAXTDA010000237.1, forward strand.
CGGCCGCGCAGAAGTAGCGGACGAAATCATTGATAATGCCGCCTGGCCGGAAGCCGGGCGGATCGTGCCGCGCCGACGCCATGCGCGTTCGCGCAACACGATGGCGGCACCGAAGCGACACGATCGCGGACCTCAAGGGAATGGCGCGGGATGCCTCTGGCCTACAAGCGGGTATTGCTCAAGCTGTCCGGTGAAGCGTTGATGGGCGACGACGCATTCGGCATCAACCGTCAGACGATCGAGACCATGGTGACCGACGTCGCCGCCGTCGTCCGCGCCGGCCTCGAGCTCGCGATCGTCATCGGCGGCGGCAACATTTTCCGGGGCGTCGCGCTCGGTGCCTCCGGGATGGACCGCGCCACGGCCGACTACATGGGGATGCTGGCGACGATGATGAACGCGCTCGCGCTGCAGGACGCGTTGATGCGGGCCGACATCGACGCGCGGGTCCTGTCGGCGCTCCGCATGGACCAGGTCGTCGAGCCGTATATCCGGCCGCGGGCCATGCGGCACCTCGACGAGGGCCGGGTCGTCATCTTCGCGGCCGGCACCGGCAACCCGTTCTTCACGACCGACACCGCCGCGGCGCTCCGCGGCGCGGAGATCGGCGCCGAAATCGTCCTGAAGGCGACGAAGGTCGACGGCGTCTACAGCGCCGACCCGAACAAGGACCCGACCGCGACGCGCTACGCGACGATCAGTTTCGACGAGGCGATCGGCAAGCACCTGCAGGTGATGGACGCGACCGCGTTCGCGCTGTGCCGCGACCAGAACCTGCCGATCAAGGTGTTCGCGATCGGCAAGCCGGGCGCGCTGATGCGCGTCTGCGAGGGCAACGACGAAGGGACGCTGGTTCACGCCTGAGGCGGACGGCAGCGGCAGACAGGACAACGCATGACGATCGCGGACATCAGGAAGAACGCCGAGCAGAAGATGCAGAAGTCGCTCGAGACGCTGAAGGGCGATCTCGCGAAGGTGCGTACCGGCCGGGCGCACACGGGTCTCCTCGACCACATCCACGTCGACTACTACGGCGCGCCGACGGCGCTCACGCAGATCGCCAACGTCACGCTGGTCGACGCGCGGACCATCGGCGTCCAGCCGTGGGAGAAGAAGATGGTGTCGGTCGTCGAGAAGGCGATCCGCGAGTCGGACCTCGGCCTCAACCCGGCGACCAACGGCGACGTGATCCGCATCCCGATGCCCGCGTTGACCGAAGAGCGTCGCCGCGAGCTCGCGAAGGTCGTCAAGGGCGAGGGCGAGGACGCGAAGATCGC
>CAXTDA010000237.1:3115-6564 GCA_964242935.1 uncultured Burkholderiaceae bacterium
CCCGCCGACGAGGTGTCGCTGCTGATGCGCCTGTTCATCGGCACGCTCGAGCGCCAGGTCGCGCGGCTGCACACCAACGGCATCCGCCTGTCGATCATCGGCGACCTCGACCGCTTCGAGCCGCGGCTTCGCGAACTGATCCAGGTCGCCCATCGAAAGACGATCGACAACCAGCGGCTGACGCTGACCATCGCGGCCAACTACGGCGGCCGTGCCGACATTCTCGCGGGATTCCGCAAGCTGCTCGCCGAGCATCCCGAGGTGGCCGCGGATCCGGCGCAGATCACCGAGGAAGCGCTCGCGCCGTATCTCGCGATGCACGACGCGCCCGAGCCCGACCTCTTCATCCGCACCGGCGGCGAGCAGCGCATCAGCAATTTCCTGCTCTGGCAGCTCGCGTACACCGAGCTGTACTTCACCGACGTGCACTGGCCGAGCTTCGACGCGAAGGAGCTCGACCGCGCGATCGACTCGTACCGCACGCGCGAGCGGCGCTTCGGACGGACCAGCGCGCAGGTGGGCGTCTAGTGACAGGACACTGATGCGGTCCGTCCGGCCGTGCTGAAGCAGCGCGTCATCACCGCGCTCGTCCTCGTCGCGATCCTGCTCGTCGCGCTGACGCTCGGGCGACCGTCGGGCTTCCCTCTGTTCGCGCTCGCGATGGTCGGCATCGTGACCGGCGAGTGGCTCCTGCTGCTCCGGCTCTCGAAGCAGACGTCGATCGTCGTCGCGGGCGTGATGATGTTCGTGCTGTGGGTGATCGACTCGACGTCGGTCGCGCCGATCGTCGCCCGCGCGACGTGGGTCGCATCGGCGCTCCTGTGGATCGGTCTCGCCGTCGGCCTGTTCGCGACCGGCCGCTTTCCGGCGTCCGACCGCTGGCGGGTCGTCTACGCGTGCTTCGCGCTGCTGCTACCGGCCGCCTGCTGGTTCGCGCTCGTCGCGGCGTATCGGCAGGGGCTGGTGTTCCTGCTGTCGATCCTCGCCGTCGTGTGGGCCGCGGATATCGCGGCCTACTTCGCGGGCCGGGCCTTCGGCAAGCGGAAGCTCGCGCCGTCGATCAGCCCCGGCAAGACGTGGGCGGGCGCCGTCGGCGGCGCTGCGGCGGCGCTGCTGTTCGCGTTCGTGGCGGCCGAACTGCCGTCGTTGTCCGACAGTTTCTTCGCGGTCCTCGAGCGGCGCCTGTCGCTCGCCGCGGTCGCCGCCGTGACGCTGCTGGTCTTCGTGCTGAGCGTCGTCGGCGACCTGTTCGAGTCGCAGCAGAAACGGCAGCGCGGCGTCAAGGACAGCGGTACCCTGCTGCCCGGGCACGGCGGCGTCTTCGACCGGGTCGACGCGTTGCTGCCGATCGTGCCGGTCGCGATGCTGATCGGCCTCGCGGCATGAACCCTGAAAGGCGCGCCGAATGTCTCCCGACCTGACACAGTCCATCACGATCCTCGGGTCCACCGGGTCGATCGGCCAGAGTACGTTGGACGTCGTCGCGCGCCATCGCGACCGCTATCGGATCCACGCGTTGAGCGGGCATACCCGCATGACCGAGCTCGCCGAGCAATGCCGGCGGTTCGTGCCGTCGCGCGCGATCGTGGCGACCGCGGCCGACGCGACGCGGCTTCGCGACCTGCTCGGTCGTTCCGGCGACGTCGGGTCGATCGACATCGACCACGGCCCCGACGCGCTGTCCGCCGCGGCCGTGGAAGCCGACACGGTGATGGCGGCCATCGTCGGCGCCGCGGGACTGCCGTCCGCGATGGCGGCCGCGCGCGCCGGGCGGCGCGTGCTGCTCGCCAACAAGGAGGCGCTGGTGATGGCGGGCGCGCTGTTCATGGACGCGATCGCGACCGCCGGCGCGACGCTGCTGCCGATCGACAGCGAGCACAACGCGATATTCCAGTGCATGCCGGCGGTCGGACGACCCGGCGCCGCGGTCGCCGCGGCTCCCCGCGTCGAGCGCGTGCTGCAGAAGCCCTCCGGCGGTCCGTTCCGCACGATGGCGCTGCTCCGCATGGCCGACGCGACTCCCGCCGAGGCATGCGCGCATCCGAACTGGTCGATGGGCCGCAAGATCTCGGTCGATTCGGCGACGATGATGAACAAGGGACTCGAGGTGATCGAGGCGCGCTGGCTGTTCGGCGTGACCCCCGACCGCATCGAGGTCGTGATCCATCCGCAGAGCGTGATCCATTCGATGGTCGAGTACGTCGACGGGTCGGTCCTCGCGCAGATGGGCAACCCCGACATGCGGACGCCGATCGCACATGCGCTCGCGTATCCGGAGCGCATCGCGTCGGGCGTGCGACCGCTCGACCTGGCCGCGATCGGCCGCCTCGATTTCGAGCGCCCGGACCTCGACCGCTTCCCGTGCCTGCGTCTCGCGTACGCGGCGCTCCGCGCGGGCGGCGGTGCACCGGCCGTGCTGAACGCGGCCAACGAGGTCGCGGTCGCCGCGTTCCTCGACGGTCGCATCCGCTTCACCGCGATCGCGGACACCGTGGAACGCGTGCTCGACGACATCGATGCCGGCCTGCCGCAGAGCCTCGACGACGTGCTCGCGCTCGACCGCAGGACACGCGCGCGCGCAGTCGACGTCGTCGAGCGGTCGACCGGGATCGTCCCGTCGGCGGCGCTGCATTGAAGACGCGGCATCACGAATCCCGAGGAACGACGCCATGAACATCGCCTGGACCATTGCCGCCTTCCTGCTCGCGCTCGGCCCGCTGATCGTCTTCCACGAACTCGGTCACTACACGGTCGCGCGCCTGTGCGGCGTGAAGGTGCTGCGCTTCTCGGTCGGCTTCGGCCGGCCGCTCGTCAAGTGGGTCCGCGGCCGCGACCGGACCGAGTGGGTGCTGTCGATGATCCCGTTCGGCGGCTACGTCGCGATGCTCGACGAGCGCGAGTCGAACGGCGTACCGATCGCCGAAGCCGACCTGCCGCGCGCGTTCAACCGCCAGCCGGTGTGGCGGCGGACCGCGATCGTCGCCGCAGGCCCGATCGCGAATCTGGTCCTCGCGGTGCTGCTGTACGCGGGGATCAACATGGTCGGCGTCGACGAACCGCGCGCGCTGTTCGCGGCGCCCGAGGCCGGCACCCCCGTCGCCGAGACCGGCATCGACGCGCCGTTCGAGGTCGTCGCGCTCGACGGCCAGCCGCTGCGCTCGATGGTCGACCTGCGCTGGCGGCTGCTGAAGTCCGGCGTCGACCACAGCACGGCGACGATCGCGTTGCGCGGCGTCGGCGCCGCGTCGGCGACCGAGCGCACCGTGGCGCTCGACCTCGCGCGCTTCGAGACGAAGGACTTCGAAGGCGACTTCATGCAGAAGCTCGGGCTCGCGCCGCTCCGTCCGCGCCCGACGATCCGCGACATCGCCGACCCGAACGGCCCCGCCGCGGCCGCCGGCCTGAAGCCCGGCGCACGCAAACCCCCGGGGGGCGCCAAAGCCGGCGAC
>CAXTDA010000238.1:0-6513 GCA_964242935.1 uncultured Burkholderiaceae bacterium
CGATCGTCAAGCGCATCGCCGATCGTCACGGCGCCGAGGTGCGCCTCGATTCCGGACCGGACGGTCGCGGACTGCACGTGCGCGTGGTCTTCCCGCGCGTCCGGGCCTCTTAAGGGCCGCTTAAGTTTCGCCGCCTAGACTCCGCGCATTCGTCAGTGCCGCCGTCACGCGACGTCGCCACATTCCCTTTAAGGAGTCATCGATGCAACCGAATCGAATCGTCAGGAACCTCGTCCTCGCCGGTGTCCTGGGCGGCGCCGGCTTCGGGCTCGCGAAGCTCGAGATGCCGTTTGTCAACCCGGCCACCGCGGCCGTCGAGGCGCCGACGGCGCAGCCGATGGTGCCTGTCGCCCCGGCCGCGCAGCAGATCGCGACGCCGCAGGTCGCGCTGCCGAACTTCACCGGCCTGGTGCAGCGCTACGGCCCCGCGGTCGTCAACATCACCGTCACGCAACGCGCGACGCGAAGCAGCTTCAACCCGCACCGCCAGGGCGGGCAGGGCGACGACGACGACAGCGACAACGCCAACGACCCGTTCGGCCAGTTCTTCCGCGGACTGCCGTTCGGGCCGAACGGTCCGCGCCAGATGATCCCGCGGAACGGCGTCATCCAGCGCGGCCTCGGGTCGGGCTTCATCGTCAGCGCCGACGGCACGATCCTGACCAACGCCCACGTCGTCGACGGTGCGACCGACGTGCTCGTCAAGCTCACCGACCGCCGCGAGTTCAAGGCGAAGGTGGTCGGCAGCGACAAGAAGAGCGACATCGCGGTGCTGAAGATCGACGCGAACAACCTGCCGGTGGTCTCGTTCGGCAGCGCCGACAAGCTCGCCGTCGGCGAGTGGGTCGTCGCGATCGGCTCCCCGTTCGGCTTCGACAACTCGGTCACCGCCGGCATCGTCTCGGCGAAGGCGCGGTCGTTGCCGAGCGACAACTTCACGCCGTTCATCCAGACCGACGTGCCGGTCAACCCGGGCAACTCGGGCGGGCCGCTCTTCAACCTCAACGGCGAGGTGGTCGGCATCAACTCGCAGATCTTCTCCGAGTCGGGCGGCTTCCAGGGCATCTCGTTCGCGATCCCTATCGACATCGCGATCAACGTCAAGGACCAGCTCGTCGCGCACGGCAAGGTGACGCGCGCGCGGATCGGCGTGACGATCCAGGACGTCAACCAGCAGTTCGCGAACTCGTTCAAGCTGCCGCGGCCGATGGGCGCGCTGATCTCCGACGTCGAGGCCGACGGCCCGGCCGCGAAGGCGGGCCTGAAGACCGGCGACGTGATCACGAAGCTCGACGGCCGCGAGATCGAGCGTTCGGCGGACCTGCCGGCGCGGATCGCGACGCTGAAGCCCGGTTCGACGACGCACGTCGAGGTCTGGCGCGGCGGCAAGCCGGTCGACATCGCGGTGTCGCTCGCCGAGCTGAAGGACAACGTCAAGGTCGCGAAGGCCGAGACGTCGGGCGGCGAAGGCCGACTCGGGGTCGCGGTGCGGCCGCTGCGTCCCGAAGAGGCGAAGCAGCTCGGCGCCGCCGCGAGCGCGGGCGGTCTCGTCGTCGAAGAGGCGAGCGGTGCGGCGGCCGATGCCGGCATTCAGGTCGGCGACGTGATCCTGTCGTTCAACGGGCAGCCGGTGCAGTCCGCCGAGCAGTTGAAGGGCCTGATCGCGAAGGCGGGCGGCAACGCGGCGGTGCTGGTGCAGCGGGGTCGTGCGCGGCTGTTCGTGCCGGTCGAGCTCGGCTGATCGCACGCGGGTCGTGATCGACGGGGCGCTTCGGCGCCCCGTTCTTGTGGTGCGGACCGCCGGCCTACACTGCGGGCGTCACCGAAAGAGGAGTCGACATGAACCGACAGGTATCGATCCGGATCGCGACGGCTTGCGTCGTGCTTGCGACGCTGGGCATCGGGCCGCGCGTCGCCGCGCAGGCCGCGATGCCGCAGCCGCAGACGCAGGGCGACGTGACGTTCCTGAACGGCGGCGCGGGCGACGAGGAGGTCCAGTTCATCAAGCGGTCGATGAAGGACTATTCGCTCGCGCTCAGCTTCGCGCGATCGACCGCGTCCAGCGCCGAATACGTCGCCAGCGTGGTCGTCACGATCAAGGACTCGAAGGGCGCGACGGTCTTCGAGTCGTCGTCGGTCGGCCCGTGGCTGCTCGTCCGCCTGCCTGCCGGGCGTTATACGGTGGTCGCGAGCTATCACGACGTCACGCAGAACCGCCCGGTCACGGCGGTCCGATCGGCGACGTCGGTGACGACGTTCTCCTGGACTTGATGACCCGACGACGACGCGGGACGGGATTCCGATGCCGGCACGACGGTCGATCCAGGCGGACGCGCGCACCGCGGTCGCTTCGGTGCGCGACGGCGACACCGTCTTCGTCGCAACGGCGGCCGCAACGCCGGGGCCGCTGCTCGAGGCGTTGTACGCACGGGCCGCCCAGCTCGGCGACCTGACGCTGCTCCACTTCGTCACCGACGGCGTGTTGCCCGCCGGCACCGACGGCTTCGTCAGTCCCTTCGCGCACCGGACCTTCTTCGTCGGCGCCGAGATGCGGGCGCTGCTCGATCGCGGCGGCACCGTCGACTACGTCCCGCTGTCGGTCGCGCAGGTTCCGCAACTGGTGAGGGCCGGCCGCCTGCGTCCCGACGTGGCGCTGGTCCAGACGACGCGGCCCGACGCCGACGGCATGGTGCGGCTGGGAGTCGGCGTGGACATCGCCGCCTGCATGATCGACGTCGCCCGGCTGGTCGTCACGGAGGCCAACGCGCGGATGCCGACGGGTCTCGGCGAGAACGCACTGCGTTCCGACCGCTTCTATTTCCTCGTCGCGACCGATCGCGCGCTGCCAGAGTACGTCCACGAGGTCGCGGACACCGTGTCGCGTCAGGTCGCTGCCTACATCGGCAGCATGATCGACGACGGCAGCACACTCCAGGTCGGCCTCGGCCAGATCCCGAACGAAGCGCTGCGCTTCCTCTCGCGTCGCAACCACCTTGGGATCCACTCCGACGTGATCACCGACTCGGTCCTCGACTTGATGGATTCGGGCGTGGCCGACGGCAGTGCCAAGGCCACCGACCGTGACGTCGCGGTCGCCAGCTACTGCTTCGGAACCCGTCGGCTCTACGACCGCGTCGATCGCAATCCCGCGTTCTCGTTCCGGCCGATCGACCGGGTCTGCGCGCCGGAGGTGATCGCGGCATAGCACCGCATGGTCTCGGTGTCGCAGGTGTTCTCGATCGACCTGACCGGGCAGGCGTGCGCGGACCAGTTCGATGGACGGCTGTACGGCGGCGTGTCGGCGCAACCGGACTTGGTGCGCGCCACGGCGGCCGCACCCGGCGGCAAGCCGATCATCTGCCTCGCGTCCACGACGCCCGATCAGCGGGTGTCGCGCATCCGACCGATGCTGCCGGCAGGCGAAGGGGTCACGATCGCCCGGTCGGACGTGCACTTCGTGGTCACCGAATTTGGCATCGCCAACCTGTTCGGCCGCTCGCTCCCCGAACGCGCGCTCGCGCTGATCGAACTCGCCCACCCGTCGTTTCGCTCTTGGCTGCTCGACGAGGCGAAGCGGCTCGGCTACCTGCCGGGACAGCAGACCGTCGCGTCGATGGGTGCCTACCCCGTCGACGAGGAGCGGCGCATCGTGCTGCGCGACGGCTCGACCGTCGTGACTCGGCCGGCCAAGGCGTCGGACGGGCGCCGGATCCGGGCGCTGTTCCACGACATGTCGGAAGAAGACATCTACACCCGCTTCTTCAGCAGGCTGTCGTGCCTGAGCTTCGGCGACATGCAGCGCCTGTGCAACGTCGACTATGCGAGCGAGGTGGCGTTCGTCGTGACCACCGCGGCCGACCACGACGGCCCGCTGCTCGCGACCGCCTCGTACTATCTCGGGCCCGGCGGCACGGCGGAGGTGGCGTTCATGATCCATCCGGCCTGGCAGGGACGGGGCCTCGGCCGGACGCTGCAGGACCTGTTGTTCGATTACGGCAAGCGTCGCGGCGTGCACCGCTTCGTCGCCGAGGTGCTGCGGGCGAACAAGCGGATGGTGAGGCTGGCCCGCGCGGCCTGCGCCGATGTCGAAGTGGAGTCCGATGGCGACGTCATGACGATCCTGATGACGCCGTGACCACGTCGTGGCCGCTTGGTCTCCGGCCTACATGACGTTGAGATCGCGCAGCGATCGCATGATGTCGTCGAAGCCGTCCCGCGTGTCGCGAAGCGCGGAGAACAGGGTGTGCGAGTCGTCCAGAAGCGCCTGCAGCCTGGCGACGCCGGTGGCGATGTCGGCCTCGACGTCGGTCGACGAGTTGCCGTGTCCCGGCAGCAGCAAGTCGACGCGCAGTCGCTTCAGCCGTTCGAGCGACGTGATGTAGTCGCACGTGTTGCCGGAGTTGAGCACGCCGCCGATGACGCCGCGCGCCATGATCGTGTCGGCGGAGAACAGCATCCGCCGGTCGGGTTCGTAAAGGCAGATCGAGCCGGAGCAGTGACCCGGCGTGTGCAGGACTTCGAGACGCAGGTCGCCGAGATCGATCGCGCTGCCCTCCTCGAGCAACAGGTCGACCTCGAACTGCACGGTCGCGTTCTCCGAGAACGCCCGAGTCATCAGCGAGAACTCGTCGGCGAGTCGCAGCTTGTTGGCGGCTTGCGGATGGGCGGCGATCAGGCTGTGGGACGCGAACAACGGCGCGCCTCCGGCATGGTCGACGTGTTCGTGCGACAGCACGACCACGTCGATGTCCGCCACCGAGAGACCGCACTGCGCCAGGCAGGCCGTCATGTAGGCCTCGGTGTAAGGCAACCCGGTATCGATCAGAGCGACGCGGCGACGGCCCCTCAGGAGGTACGCGTGCGCGCTTCGCCTGGTCCCGCACAGTTGGAAGATCTGCGAACCGAGATCGTTGACGATCGGCGCTTCGGTAGTCGTCATGGCGGGGCATCCTCCGGTGGCTGGCGGTGGCTCAAGGCCTCGACGCGGCGGGCCAGGCCACGGAGGACGGTCAACGCGAAGGCCGGCTGCTGGCCGACGAGATAAACGAAGCGCGCCTTGTCGATCTCGACGAGGCGGGTCGGGGTCGCTGCCGCGCGGGCGGCGGCAGTCCGCGTGCCGCCGTCAACGAGGGCGATCTCGCCGAACGACGCGCCGGGACCGAGCGACGTCAACAACCGGGCGCCGTCGACGTCGCTTCCATGGATGTCGACCCGCCCTTCGACGACGACGTACATGCAGGAGCCGTGGCTGCCCGAGGCGAAGATCACGTCGCCATCGACGAACGAGCGCTCGAACCGTCGAAGGTCGCGTAGCGGCGTCAGCGTGTCGCCGCCGGGGTCGTTCGTGGATGGCGTGATCATCGGCGGCTCGTGGCGCGTTCCGGAAAGCGCGGCCGATCGTAGCAGCCTGCACGGAACGTGCGCGGCACCTGCAGCGCGTCGAGCGTCGACTGCCCGCCCGCCGGGATGGACGCCGGCAAATTGACGGTCGCGAGCGCTTCCGCTACTGTCCGGCCTCCACTGAACAGCGCCGATTTGATGCCGCCGCGGTCTCGTCGATCGCGGTCCAGCTTGCGGGCGCTCGGGTGCGGCCGTCGAACGCCGTCCCCAAATAAATTCGGCTAAAGCGAGCGACCCGTCCCGACGCGCCCGTCTTCAGTTCAGCGATTCCCCGTCGGGCCGCTTCTCGGATGATCGCTTGGATTCATCGCCGGCCGTGTCGCGCGCGGCCTCCCGCACCGTCGTCCCGCAGCGCTACGCGTTCCCCGATCCCCTGCACCTGCAGAGCGGCGCGCGCCTCGCGGGGTACGAACTCGCGGTCGAGACCTACGGCACGCTCAACGCCGCCCGCTCCAACGCGGTCCTGATCTGTCACGCGTTGAACGCGTCCCATCACGTGGCCGGCGTCAGGTCGGTCGGCGGCGGCGTCGACGAGATCGGCTGGTGGGACAACATGGTCGGGCCCGGGAAGCCGGTCGACACGGACCGCTTCTTCGTCATCGGCGTCAACAATCCGGGCTCGTGCTTCGGGTCGACCGGACCGTCGTCGATCGACCCGCGCACCGGGCGGCCGTACGGCGCGTCGTTCCCGGTCGTCACCGTCGAGGACTGGGTCGACGCGCAGGCGCGACTCGCCGACGTCCTCGGCATCGCGCGCTTCGCGGCCGTGATGGGCGGCTCGCTCGGCGGCATGCAGGCGCTCGCGTGGACGACGCGTCATCCGGGCCGCGTCGCGCATTGCATCTCGATCGCGTCCACCGCGCGCCTGTCCGCGCAGAACATCGCGTTCAACGACGTCGCCCGCCAGGCCATCCTGACCGACCCCGACTTCCACGGCGGCGACTTCTACGCGCACGGCGTCGTGCCGCGGCGCGGTCTGCGCGTCGCGCGGATGATCGGTCACATCACCTACCTGTCCGACGACGACATGGCCGCGAAATTCGGCCGCACGCTGAAGGCCGACGACCTCGCGTTCGGCTACGGCGCCGAGTTCGAGATCGAGAGCTACCTGCG
>CAXTDA010000239.1:0-6497 GCA_964242935.1 uncultured Burkholderiaceae bacterium
GCGACGGCACGCCGCCGCCGGCGAGCGCAGTCCCGTCGCGGGCCAGCGGCACCGCGGTGTTCTCGGTGACGACCGCGTTCTCGCCGCTCGGCATCGGCACCGTCCCGCAGGCCACGCTCGGCTTCCCGACGATCCCCGGCGTCCTCTACTCCGGCCTGGTCACGGTCCGTAACCTGTTCAACTTCGGACCGCAGTTCGCGCAGGGCATCCTGACGATCGATCCGCCGACCGCGACCGGCAACGTCTATCCGTCGTTCGTCTCGAAGGTCGACATCGACGGCAACGAGGTCGCCGGGATCCGCCTGCCGGGGGTCGTCGCACCGGTCGGGACCACGGCCGGATGGAACCTGCGAAGCGCGGCCTTCGGCGGCAGCGCGACCGACGGCTGCGAGTCGACCGGGACGATCGTGCCCTTCGCACCCGACGCCACGACGCGGATCGCGAAGGGCGACCCGCGGCTGTCGCTGACCGAGCGCTACGGCAGCCACGCGGGCTACGTGACCGCGGTCACCAACGCCGCCAACACGCTCGCCGCGCAACGCCTGCTGTTGCCGGCCGACGTGCAGAACTACATCACGACGGCCCAGCAGCCGGTCAATGTGGTCGGCAATCCGGTGTACGGGACGTATAGCTGGTAGGACGGCACCGCTCCCGGGCTCCGCCCCGGCGAAGGCCGGGGCCAGGTCCGTGCAGCATCGCTCTGCGGCAACTTGGGTCCCGGCCTACGCCGGGACGACGAAATGAAGAGCGCCGCATCTCGTCATTCCGTCGTTCCCGCGAAAGCGGGAACCCGGCGTCTTATGCAAGAACGGCAACCACGCCTGGTCCCCGCCTGCGCGGGGAGGACGGTTGCCATGGTTCTACTCGTTCACCGCGGCACGCGACGTCACGCCCCCTTCGGCGTCGCCTGCAACACCGCACCCATCCGCCGGTGCACGACGTCGATCGCCTTCAACGGCCGCAGCATCACCTTGAAGTCGGTGATCTGCCCGTCCTCGTTCCAGCGAATCAGGTCGATGCCGTTGACGCGGATTCCGTCGATCTCGGTCTCGAACTCCAGCATCGCATCCGACGGCCCCACGATCTCGCGGACATAGCGGAAGCGGTCGTTGAAGAACACGTCGAACGCGGCGGTCAGGTACCACGCGGCCAGCGCCCTGCCGCGCTGCGGCGTATGGACGACCGGCGAATGGAAGATCGCGTCCTCGGCGAGGAGGTCGGGCAGGCCCGTGGCATCGTGGGTCTCCACGAGTCGATGCCAGGTCGCGAGCGGACTGTTCATGCACGTTCCTCGAGAACGACTTCGACGCGGTCGCCCGCCTCCTTGCGGACGGCCGGCTTCGCGTTCGACGGCAGCAGCAGCCAGTGCCTGCCGGAGCGTCTGACCACGTGGCCGTCGAAGGCGACGCCGTCGACCGATGCGCGGACCCTCACGCCCCGACGACCCGGCGCGAAGGTTTCCGGCGCCCGGCCGAACGCCGCCGTCGGATCGAACGGTACCTCGACCGCGTCTTCCTTGTGACCGGACCGGACGGTTGCCGTGAACGCGTGGGATGTCAAGGCGCTTCCGGGCCGACGTTCGCGATGCGGTGATTCACGAGTCGAGCGGAACGACATGCGCATATAGATGGAAATCGCCCGGCGTTCCGCGGACCAGCCGATAGCTCCGCATCAGTCCCTCGTAAGCGAATCCACAGCGCTCCAGCACCGCTGCCGAGCGGCGGTTCGAATCGAGAACGGTGGCCTGGACCCGCAGGAAGCCTTCGTCCGCATGAGCCCACCGGACGGCGACGCCGGCCAGGTAGGTCGCGATACCGCGCCCCCACATCGCCGGCTCGAAGTCATACGCGAGTTCGACGGTCCGGTGTTCCGGTGCGACCGCGTGAAAGCCGAGTGCGCCGACCAGTTCGTCGGTCGTCCGCAGTGTGACGGCCAGCCGGAATGCGGACGTCGGCGTCGCCGTGCCCGGCGTCGAGACGTATTGAGCGAGCTGCTCGGGCGACGTCACGTTCCAGCTCGTATGACGATGGACGATCGGCAACGACAGATAGGCGAACCAGCGCGGAAGATCCGATGCGACGAGCGGGCGCAGGTCGACCAGAGGGTGCGTCGAGATCGGCAGGCTTTTCACCAGCATGGGCGCCTCCGGAACGGAAGGTCGTCGCGAACAATCGGATGATACGGCGATGCGCGCGAAGCCCGCGCCCGGTCGCGCGAGCACGGAGACACGACCATGCGGCCCCGCTTTGCCTTCTGCTTCCTCTTGACGCTCGTCGCGGGATGCCGGTCCTCGCCCCCGGGGAGCGGTTGGGCCTATCTCGGTCCGGACGCCGCGCTGCGTTACTCGCCGTTCTCGAAGGAACGTGCCCGCGAAGTCGACGAGGACCGGGGTGGCGCACGATCGGGCCCACTCTCCGAACCGATGCAACGCAAGCTGCAGGACGACCTGGACGCGTGGCAGCGAACCCGAGCCGCCGCGTTCGAACGCGCCCGCGAAGCGTGCCGCCGAGGGGCCGGGGACCGGCCGGCACCGCAAGCGCAGACGGAGCGAAGCGACGACTTCGCCGCCTGCATGAAGGCAGAGGGGTGGTCGCGGGGAAGCGATCCGTTGTGACGTTGCGCGCATCAGGCCCGCGCGTGCCGCACGACGACGAAGCCCTCGTCCGCGGTCGGCGCCTGAAAGTAGGCGGTCATCGCGTCGAACTCGGCGTCGGTCGTCCAGGGCGTGCCCGCGGGCAGCGCCGCGCTTCTCTGCTTCAACTGTCGCTTGCAGACGGCGTCGATCGCATCGACGAAGTGCAATTCGTGCGCCACACCGGCGCCTTCGACGATCTCGCGGAACCATCGGCGCTGGACGATCGTGTTGGCCGGGAAGTCGAGGACGACGGAGATTCCTCGCGACAACAGGTCATGGACATGCGGAAGGAGCGCCGCTCGAAGACGCGCCGAGTACTGGACGAAGTCCGCTATGCGACGGATCTCACCGGGATACAAGGTCTCGAGCCACGGGTCCTGCACCAACAGGACCGCGTCCTTCGCCCGAGCCAGTTCGAGCGCCTGGGTCGACTTGCCGGCGGCCATCTTCCCGCACATGAAGTACAGCGTCGCGGGTAAGGTCTTCATGCGGGACAGGCGAGCACCTGCAACACCTCGAAGATGCAGCAGACGACCGGCATGCCCTCACCCGGTTCGCGCGCGATGCGATGGCACTCGCGAGTGAAGAACGACCAGTGAACGCGTCGCCAGTGGGCCAGCGAGCCGTCGCCCTCTCCCTCCACCGCCGCGTAGGCCGCGGTGACGCGGTCGTACGGAACGATCTCCACGTGCGTAATGCGGGTGACGATGGCCGGCCGATCGAGTTGGTCGAGCACGATCTCGATGTCGCCGGCGCAGGGCAGCGGCTCTCCGTCGAACGCGTAGGCCCACAGCAGCGACGTTCCTGCGCGCTTCCGACCCGAGCGGATGAGCGCGAGCAGCTCGATCGACGACGACGCAGAGTCGCCGTAGCGACCCAGGACGACGCGCCCCGCGGGAACGCTCACCCCGAGCGAGTCGAGCGTGCGAACAACGGATTCGAGCGTCGCGGGCGGCTGCATGCGAAATGCCTCAACTGCGTCGATCGGCCGGCTCACTGGAACGACGCCGGACGGGTTCCTACACGAATCCGAGAGTCACCGGCTATGGGTCCGACGGGTTGTCGTAGGTGGGTACCGCCGGCTCGCCGACGAGCCCGATCCGACGTTTCGCCGTCTCCCTGGCGCCCACCGCGGGAAGATGTTCCCCCGCGAGGGCCAGTCCCATCCGCGGCGTGTTGCCGTAGATGCACTCGTACTTACCGGACTGCACGACATAGGTCTCGTGCCAGATGCCGACGCTGCCATCGGCCCCGACGGCCCGGTTGAAACGCTTCCACGCGTCGAGGTGCGTCGCGGCCGGATCGCGCGCGAAGCGCTCCAGCTGCTCGAAGGAGCGCCAGTACTGAACGAGAGCCACGCCGCGCCAGTAGAGGTAAGGCTGTGCGTGCAGGAGGCCGCGTTCGCGATGAGTGAGCAGGTGCTCGACCATGGGCCCCATCGCCCGGGCGACGGGAAGCCATTTGTGGACCGCCCAGAGCTTGTTGACGCGCATCCCGATGAGGAAGACGACGAACGGCCCTTCGATCTGGGCCGTATGGCGGCCGCGGAAGATGGTGCTCATTCAGCCGTCGGCAGCAACAGAGATGCAATGGCCCGCGCTTCGTCTTCGAGTCGTCGTTGAAACTTTCCGTAATTGGAGAAATGCAGGTGAGCGTATACCGAGCGCGAGCGTTCACTGTACAAAACGCGCAGCGGCTCTCCCCCGGTCGTCATTCTCGGCAGCCATGGAAATGCTTTGCTCGCCCGCATAAGCAAGGCCACCTTGTTAGAAATGAAGATGTGCCTGGCATTTCCATGAAGGATCGCCGCACTGAGCCGTTGAAGGTGCGCCGGATCCAGGTCTTGCACCGTCAGCTCGCTCTGGCCGATCGTCGGCACGTGCAACAGTTCGATGAACGACACGAGCTTCGCATGCTTCGGCTCGAAGCCGATGCGCGCGAAGGTTCGATGGTAGCGCCGACCGTCGCCTCGGTACTCAGGCAGAAGAAATGGATGGTGTACGCCATAGCGCTGCCAGAAGGCGGCACCGTCCTGGTGGTACTCGAGCACCTTCGTGAACGTTGGTGAACGTTCGAGGTCAGGATCGTAGTTCGCGTCGAGACCCACGAACAAGAACGTCGCCGCCGACGGTTCGATTCCTTGGTAAGGGCGATCGCGAAAGAGCTCGTTGAGTCTTTCACTAGGATGTGGCCGATACACCGCGACAGGCTCCCTCTACAGTGAATGGCACGGCGGCGAAGACACTTGCCTTCCCGCTGTCAACCTTGCGTGCCACGCGACCGACGAGCAACGTATTTCAACAGGACGCCGTCCATGCGCGCCTGCCAGCCATCACCCGTCGATCTGAAATAAGCCAGAACCTCCTGGCTATACCGCACCGAGACGAGTTGCTTCGACTTATTCGATTTGGGACGGCCACGCAGCCCGCGGGTCGGAACCATCGACTTCAGCTGCTTCGCGGTCAGTGGTCGTGCATCCGGATCGGCTTTCGCTGCCGAGGTGATTGCCCGGTCCTCTGA
The DNA here is from genome assembly GCA_964242935.1 of uncultured Burkholderiaceae bacterium. Lineage (GTDB taxonomy): Bacteria > Pseudomonadota > Gammaproteobacteria > Burkholderiales > Burkholderiaceae_D > CAHJXF01. The sequence goes on from CAXTDA010000239.1 coordinate 5,156, forward strand.
CGGAGTCGGTATCGCAATCACCGGGCGCTTAAGTATTCTTGACATAGTGTCTGGCCTCGCGGCGATTGGCGCGCCGCAAACTGATGACTCTTCTGACAGCACCGCGGTCCACGAAGGCAACGTAATACAGGACGGATTCCAGTGGCGCGAGCGCGACCATGCGCACTTCGCCGTAATCAAGGCGGTCATCGATCCATAACAGGGCGGCTTCCCAGTCAACCTCCGTCGCCAAGCCCAGTGGAACGCCGTGCTTGGCCCGATTGCTCGCGTCCTTCGCAGGGTCGAACTCGAACTTCATTATTTACTGTAGCTACAGTAAATAACGCTGTCAAGATCGTGGTTTCGACGCCGAGCAAGACTGCGGTGGGCGGCTGCTGCTGCGGGATCTCGAGGGGGCCGTTCGTTATTCCATCGACGCGACGACGGACTTCTCTCAAGTCCGCTGCGCCCGGTCCCTCTGGTTCTGCGACTCGATCCGTTCTCGCGCCTCCTTCCACTGCTCCTCGGACCACTCGCGCAGGCTGTAGAAGTTGCCGCCGGTCGCGAGCGCGTTGCCGCCGTCCATCATGATCGACTCGCCGTTGAGCCACTGGCAGCCGTCGCTCATCAGGAACGTCGCCAGGTTCTGCAGCTCGTCCATCTTGCCGGTGCGCGCCATCGGGTTCGTGCGGGCGCTGCGGGCACCGGGTTCCTCGCCGGGATTGAGTCGCTTCGACATGCCTTCGGTCGGGATCTCGCCCGGTCCGACGGCGTTCAGGCGGACGCCGTACTGCGCCCACTCGGTCGCGAGCGACTTCGTCATCGCGTCGATGGCGGCCTTGCTCATCGCGCTCGGGACGACGTACGGGCCGCCGTTCCGGACCCATGTGACGATGATCGACATGACGCTGCGGTACGGCTCGTCCGGCGTCCAGACGCCCTTTCGCGCCATGTCGACCCAGCGCTTGCCGACCGCGTGCGTGACGTAGAACGTGCCGTGCATCACGATGTTCGCGACCGCGTCGAAGCCGCGCGGCGACAGCATCGCGGTCGGCGAGATGAAGTTGCCGGCCGCGTTGTTGACGAGGTTCGTCAGCGGCGCCTCGTCGAAGATGTTCCCGACCATCGCGTCGACCGCGGCCGCGTCGCGAATGTCGAGACCGAACGCCTTCACGCTGCCGCCGTGCTCGCGCATCAACGCGAGCGCGGTCTCCTCGACGACGCTCTGGCGACGGCCGCAGATGAAGCAGGTCGCGCCGAGCTGCAGGAAGCGTTCGGTCATCGCGCGACCGAGCCCGGTGCCGCCCCCGGTGACGAGGATGCGCTTGCCGGCGAGGACGCCCGGCTGGAACAGCCGCGAGGC
>CAXTDA010000240.1:0-6488 GCA_964242935.1 uncultured Burkholderiaceae bacterium
CCACCCCGGGCGCGCGCGGGATCGTCGACGGATTGAAGCCGCGCGGCGTCACGATCACGCCCGCGGCGCCGCCCGGCGCGCCGGACCCGACGCCGTCGAAATAGCCGGCCGACGAACGCGAATCGGGGCGGACCGCCGCGGTCGCGACGGAGGACCCGGGCGGGTCTGGTTATGATGGGGAGCAGCCCGCCATGACCGCCCACCTCCTCCGATCGACTCCCATCGCGCACGCGGCCACGCAACCGGACCGGGCGGCGGCCGCGGCCGCACCGCGCGACGCGTCGACGTTGCCTTACCCGGCGGTGCAGATCGAGGCGGCGTTGCAGCGGATCCTCGCCAGCGGCCTGTTCCGGCGTTCGCTCCGGCATCGCCACTTCCTGCGGCACGTCGTGCGGGCCGCGCTCGCCGCCGAACACGACGAATTGAAGGAAGTCATCATCGGCATCGAGGTCTTCGGTCGCGTGCTCGCGTCGTACGATCCGCGGACCGACCCCGTCGTTCGGGTCGAGGCCGGTCGACTGCGCCAGAAACTCGAACGCTTCTATGCGGGCGAAGGCGCAAGCGAGCCGTTCGAGATCACCATTCCCGTCGGCGGCTACCTGCCGCGTTTCGTGCCGCGGCCGCCGGCGGCCGAGCGCGCCGAGGCGTGCCGCTCGATTGCCGTGTTGCCGTTCGCCAACCTGTCGGATCATCCCGACGACGCGGCGCTGTCGATCGGCCTCGCCAATCAACTGATCGACACGCTCGGGCGGATGCCCGTCCTGAAAGTCGTCGCGCGGGTCTCGGCGCTCGACGCGGGCGGCCGCGACCTGCCGCTGAAGACCGTCGGCAAGCTGCTCGGTGTCGATCACGTGGTCGAGGGGAGCCTGCAGCGGAGCGGCATGCGGATCCGCTGCGTCGCGCGCCTGTCGCGGGTGCGGGACGGCGTGCAGCTCTGGTCGCAACGCTTCGACGCGTCCGACGCCGCTTCCGCGGAGCTCTTCGACTTCCAGGACCGCATCGCCGCGGCCGTGCTCGACGGCGTCGCGAAGGCGCTCCGACCGGCCGGGATCGCTGCCGCCCCACCGCAATCGCCGCCGTCGCCGGGACCGACGCAGAACGCCGAGGCGCGCGTTTTCTTCGATCGCGCGCGGGCGCTGAACCTGCAGGGATCGATCGAAGGCTATCGCGAGGCGATCGCGCTGCTCGAGGAAGCGACGACGCTCGACCCCGCGTTCGCGCGGGCGCATTCGCATCTCGGCGTGACACGCGCGATGCTCGGGCCCTATGTGTTCGCGCCGACCTTCCCCAACTTCACGAAGGTGCGCGAGGCGGCACTGCGTGCGCTGGCGCTCGACCCGCTCGACGGCGAGGCGCGTGCGCTGCTCGCGAACCATGCCTTCCGCTTCGAACGCGACTGGGAAGGGGCAGAACTGCAGTTCCGCGAGGCGCTCCGCGTCGCGCCGAGTTCGCCGCTGGTCCACAACTACTACTCGTGGGCGCTCGTCTTCAACGGCCGACGCGACGAGGCGATCCGGCACGCCGCGATCGCGACCGCGCTCGACCCGCTGAACATCACGCTGCGCGCCCACAATGCGCGCCTCCACGCCTACGCACGCGACTACAAGACCGCGATCGCCGAAGTGCGGGCCGTCCTCGAACGCGACCCGCATCATTTGTACGCGCGGCTGGTGCTCGGCATCGCGCACCTGTCGCGGGGCGACCACGAAGCCGCGATGCCCTGCTTCGAGCGGATCGCCAGGGACGTCCCCGAACATTCGAGCGCGCACTTCCACATGATCTGCGTCTGGGCGCTGCGCGGCGAGATCGCCTACGGGCGGCAACGCCTCGACGCGCTGCTGCACCGCCTGCGCGACACCGACTACACGCCGTTCAACGTGGCCCTCGCGCAGGCCTGTCTCGGCGAACGCGAGGCGGCCCTCGCCGCGCTCGAGATCACGGCGAGGACGTACGACAATCTGACGGTCTCGATCCCCTACCACCCGTTGTTCGACCGCTTTCGCGACGACCCCGACTATCTCGCCCTGCTCGCACGGCACGGCCTGAAGCTGGCACCGGCGTAGGACGTCATTTGCACGACCAGCGGAGTGCCCGGCGCCGGGTTGGCGCGATGAGGACCGGTCCCTGATGGCCGGCTGGTTCATCGTCATCGGGCTCGTGCTCTGCACGATGGCGCTTCTCGGCTCCGTCGTCGACCGGTTGCCGCTGTCGAGCGCGCTCGTCTATCTCGTCATCGGCATCCTGCTCGGCCCGGCCGTCTTCGACTGGCTGCAGATCCATCCGGTCAGCGACGCGCCGCTGCTCGAGACGCTGTTTCTCGTCGCGGTGCTCGTCTCGCTGTTCACGGTCGGGCTGAAGCTGCGGACACCGACCGGCCTCTTCAGTCGACGGCTCTGGGGGCTGCCGCTGCGCCTTGCGGGTCCGGCGATGGTGATCACGATCGCGCTCGTCGCGCTGTTCGCGCGCTTCGCGTTCGGTCTCGACTGGGGGGCCGCGGTGCTGCTCGGCGCGATGCTGGCGCCGACCGACCCGGTGCTCGCGTCGGACATCCAGGTCAAGCACGAGAATGACCGCGACCACGTCCGCTTCGGCCTCTCGGCCGAAGGCGGGCTGAACGATGCGACCGCATCGCCGTTCGTGCTGCTCGGCCTCGGGCTGCTCGGGCTGCACGAGATCGGTGATGGCGGCTGGCAATGGCTCGCGGTCGACGTCGCGTGGGCGGTCGTCGGCGGCTTCGGCATCGGCTGGTTGTGCGGCATTGCGGTCGGCGCCATCGTGCTGACGATGCGGAAACGCTACGACCAGGCCTACGGGTTCGAGGAGTTCCTCGGGCTCGGGCTCATCGCACTGTCGTACGGTCTCGCCGACGCGGCGCATGCGCTCGGCTTCCTGGCGGTCCTCGCGGCCGGACTCGCGATGCGGCGGATCGAGAGCCGGTCGTTGAAGGAGCATCCCACCGAGATCCGCGACAAGCCGCTGTCCGAAAGCCGGAAGAAGGCGGAACTGCCGCCCGATTCGCCGACGCACATGGTCGGCGACGTGCTCGACTTCAACCAGCGTTTCGAGAGCATCGGCGAAGTGAGCGCGGTCCTGATCCTCGGCGCGTTGCTGTCGGCCGGCCACTACAGCCTCGAGGGCGTCGTGCTCGCGGTCGTCCTGTTCGTCGTCGTGCGGCCGCTCTCGATCTTCGTCGCGACGCTCGGGTCGCGGACGTCGACGCGCCACAAGCGGCTGGTCGGCTGGTTCGGCATCCGCGGTGTCGGCAGCCTGTACTACCTCGCGTTCGCGATCGATCGAGGCCTCGACCGTCCGCTCGCCGACCGGCTGATCCCGCTGGTGCTGACCGTGATCGCGATGTCCATCCTTGTCCACGGCATCTCGGCGACGCCGCTGATGGACCGGCACGAACGACGGTCGAAGAAAAGCGAGCCGCCGGCCGAAGACCGATAACGGCCCGATGTCGCGATCAGGCCGTTCGCAGACTCGCCGCGATGTATCGCCGCCGCCACGGCTTCAGGACCAGCAGCGCGAGGAAGGCGGCGGTGAGGTCGAGGGCGACGGCGGTGCCGAACACCGGGAACCAGCTGCCGGTGCGTTCGTGCATCAGCGCGGCGAGCGGGCCGCCGAGGATCGAACCGATGCCCTGCGAGATGTAGAGCCAGCCGTAGTTCGCGGTCGCGTGCTCGGTGCCGAACGTGTCGGTCAGCGTCGACGGGAACAGCGAGAAGATCTCGCCCCAGCCGAAGAAGACGAGGCCCGACAGCAGCACGAACAGCACCGCGTTCTCGCGGGTGAGCAACCAGAGACCCATCGCGATGCCTTCGAGCGCGAACGCGAAGAACATCGTGTTCTCGCGGCCGTGGCGATCCGAAATCCAGCCGAAGAACGGTCGCGTGAAGCCGTTCGTGAGCCGGTCGATCGTGAGCGCGAGCGGCAGCGCCGCGAGGCCGAAGACCATCACGTCGGCGACGCCGAAGTCGCGCGAGAAGCTCGCCATCTGCGACGTCACCATCAGCCCGGACGTGGACATCATCGACATCATGCAGAACATCAGCCAGAAGAGCGGCTTCTTCAGCATCTGGCGCGGCGTGAGATCGCGGCCGGTCGGCGCGACGACGCGGCCGGACGATGCGAGCGGTGCAAAGCCGGCGACCGGCGAGCGCAGCCCTTGCGCGGCGATGACGCCGACCAGCGCGAACACGAGACCGAACTTCCACAACGTCGACTCCAGTCCGTCGGCGGCCAGCGAACCGGCGATCGGAAACGTGGTCAGGATCGCGCCCATCCCATAGCCGGCCGCGACCATGCCGACCGCGAAGCCGCGACGGTCGGGAAACCACCGCACCATCTGGCCGACGACGCCGACGTAGACGATGCCGGTGCCGAGGCCGCCGATCACCCCGTACGTCAGGTACAGCATCGCGAGGCTCGACGCCTGCGAGGCGAGCACCCAACTGCAGCCCGACAGCACGGTGCCGATCGCGATCAGGCGACGCGCCCCGAAGCGCTCGATCAGCCCGCCCTGGAACGGCGAGAAGAAGGTCTGCAGCACGATCAGCAGCGAGAACGTGATCTGTAACTGCGACAACGGCACGCCGAGCTTGCCGGACAGCGGCTTCGTGAACAGCGTCCAGACGTATTGCGGGCTCGAGATCGCCATCATGCAGAGCAGTCCGAGCAGCAGCTGGATCCAGCGGTTGGCCAGCAACGCCGGAACGGTGGATTGCTGATCGAGGGCGGTGTCTTGCAGCGTGCTCATCGTGGACGAACTCCGAAGTGGGTCGCCCCGCGGACGCAAGGTCCGTGCCGCCGAAGCAACGCTGGAGACCCGGCGTCGGTCAGCGGGCAACGGCGCGATGCGCACGCCGTCCACGCCGCGTGGTGGTGCCGGCGGCGCGGCGCGGTGCCTCGAACGCGTGAGCTCGACAGCCCGTTCGCTGCACACGACGCCGTTCAATGCAGTTGGCGGTAGATCTCCTCGGCCAGCTGCTGCGAGACGCCGTCCACCTTTGCCAGCTCGTCGACGCTGGCCGCGATCACGCCCTGCAGTCCGCCGAAGCGGGCGAGCAGGTTCTTCCGCCGCTTGGCGCCGATCCCTTCGATCTCTTCGAGCCGCGACGTCAGCCGTGACTTGGCGCGACGCGCCCGCATCCCCGTGATCGCGAAGCGGTGGGCCTCGTCGCGGATCTGCGCGACCAGCATCAGCGCCGCGGACTCCTTGCCGAGCTCGAGGTCCGGACGTCCGTCGGCGAAGATCAGCGTCTCGAGACCGACCCGTCGACCCTCCCCCTTCGCGACGCCGACGATCAATCCGGTGTCCAGGCCGATCTCTTCGAACACCTGCCGCGCGATCTCGACCTGGCCTTTGCCGCCGTCGACCAGCACGACGTCCGGGAAGGCGGCGGCGGGAATCCCGCCCGACTTCGAGCTCTTGCGCCGGCCCGCCGGCTCGTGGGACGGAGCGTCAGGCGGCGGTGCCGCGTCCGCGTCGCTGATCACGCCGGCGCCGGCCGCCTCGGCCTCGCGCGCGAGCTCCAAGTTCGCGGCGGTCGCATCGATGCCGTCCGCGTCGCTCGCCGCCTCGACCAGCTTCGCGTAGCGACGCGTCAGGACCTGGCGCATCGCCGCGTAGTCGTCGCCCGGCGTGATCCCGGCGATGTTGTAGCGCCGGTACTCGCCGTTCTGCGTCGCGTGATGATGGAAGACGACGCACGACGCCTGCGTCGCCTCGCCCATCGTGTGGCTGATGTCGAAGCATTCGATCCGCAGTTCGGCGAGGTCCTCCTTCTCGTTCTCGAGGCCGAGCACCTGCGCGAGCGCCCGCGTCCGCGCCTGCTGCGATCCCTGCTCGGCCAGCATCCGTGCGAGCGCGAGCGCCGCATTCTTCTCGGCCATGTCGAGCCACACGCGCCGCTGGCTCTGCGGCTGGCGGACCAGCCCGACGCGATGCCCGCTGCCGCCTTCGAGCGCGGCCATCAGCTCGGGCGCTTCCGGGTCGACGTTGACGATCAGCGTCGACGGCACGAGGTTGTCGAGGTAATGCTGCGCGATGAATGCCTCGAGGATCGTCGCTTCGATGCGCTTCTCGGACAGGTTGCCGGCCGACTCGACGTGCGTCGGGAAGTAGGCGCGGTCGCCGAGGTGCCGACCGCCGCGCACCATCGCGAGGTTCACGCACGCGCGACCGCCCTCGACGCGGACCGCGATGATGTCGACGTCCGCATTGTTGCCTTCGCTGTCGCCGAGCTCGATGTTCTGCTGCCTGAGCACGCGCGACAGCGCGTTGACCTGGTCGCGCACCGCCGCGGCCTCCTCGAAGCGCAGCGCCTCGGCGGCGGCCTGCATCTTCGCGTTCAGCGACGCGAGCACCGCGGACGTCTGCCCGCGCAGGAAGCGCGACGCGTTCTCGACGTCCGTCGCATAGGTCTCGCGATCGATCGCGTCGACGCACGGCGCGCTGCAGCGCTTGATCTGGTGCAGCAGGCAGG
>CAXTDA010000241.1:0-6481 GCA_964242935.1 uncultured Burkholderiaceae bacterium
ACTTGGACCCCGGCCTTCGCCGGGGCAACGAGGCGGAGTGGAGTTGTCCATCCGTCGTTCCCGCGAACGCGGGAACCCAGCGGCGTTCGCTAACGGCCGCCCCGTTCATCGACCCACCCACGCCGGCTTCCGCTTCTCGAGGAACGAACGAATCCCTTCCTTCCCCTCATCCGACGCACGAACCGCCGCAATGCGGCCTGCGGTGTCTTCCAGCAGCGCTTCGTCTCGTTCATCGCGTTCGACGAGTTGGCGAGCAGCACCGCGACGTGGCGCGCGACCGCCGCATCGAGCGCGTCGGCATCGACGACCTCATGCACATAACCGATCCGCAGCGCCTCCAGCGCGTCGAAGCGTTCGGCCGTCAGCATGTAGCGGCGCGCGGCGCGTTCGCCCATCGCGCGGATCACGTACGGACCGATCGTCGCGGGGATCAGCCCGAGGCGCGTCTCCGACAGGCAGAAGCCCGCCTCGCGCGAGGCGACGGCGATGTCGCAGGCCGCGACCAGCCCGGTGCCGCCCGCATAGACGTCGCCCTGCACGCGCGCGACCACCGGCTTCGGACAGTCGTGGATCGTCTTCAGCATCCGCGCGAGCAGCAGCGCGTCGGCGCGGTTCTCGGCGTCGGAGTAACCCGACATCCGCTTCATCCAGTTGAGGTCCGCGCCTGCGCAGAATGCCTTGCCGCTGGCCGCAAGCACGACCACCTTCGCGTTCGCGTCGTGGCCGACGTGGACGAACGCGCGCGTCAGTTCGCCGATCATCGTGTCGCTGAACGCGTTCCGCACCGCGGGCCGGTCGAGCGTGACGGTCGCGACCCGGTCGGCCACGACCACCTGGATCGTCTCGTATCCGTTCATCGATGTCCCCGGCGGCTCACATCCGGAACAGGCCGAACTTGGTCGCCGGGATCGGCGCGTTCAGCGCGGCCGACAGCGACAGCCCGAGCACGCGCCGCGTGTCGGCCGGATCGACGACGCCGTCGTCCCAGAGACGCGCCGTCGCGTAGTACGGGTGGCCCTGGTGATCGTATTGGGTGCGGATCGACGCCTTGAACGCGGCCTCGTCCTCCTCCGACCACGTGCCGCCCCTGGCCTCGAGGCCATCGCGCCGCACGGTCGAGAGCACGCTCGCCGCCTGCTCGCCGCCCATCACGCTGATCCGCGCGTTCGGCCACATCCACAGGAACCGCGGCGAATACGCGCGCCCGCACATCCCGTAGTTGCCGGCGCCGAACGAGCCGCCGATCAGCATCGTGATCTTCGGGACCTGGGCGGTCGCGACCGCGGTCACCATCTTGGCGCCGTCCTTCGCGATGCCGGCGTTCTCGACCTTCCGACCGACCATGAAGCCGGTGATGTTCTGCAGGAACACGAGCGGCACGCCGCGCTGCGCGCAGAGCTCGATGAAGTGCGCGCCCTTCTGCGCGGACTCGCCGAACAGGATGCCGTTGTTCGCGATGATGCCGACCGGCATCCCGTACAGATGCGCGAAGCCGGTCACCAGCGTCGCGCCGTAACGCGCCTTGAACTCGTCGAGCCGCGAGCCGTCGACGATGCGTGCGACGATCTCGCGCACGTCGTACGGCTTCTTCGTGTCGGGGGGGATGACGCCGTAGATCTCGGCCGGGTCGTAGGCCGGCTCCTCGCTCGCCGCGAACGCCAGCGCGTTCCGCTTCGTGCGGTTCAGGTTGGCGACGATGCCGCGCGCGATCTGCAGCGCATGCGCGTCGTTGTCGGCGAGATGGTCGGCGACGCCGGAGACGCGCGTGTGGACGTCACCGCCGCCCAGGTCCTCCGCGCTGACGATCTCGCCGGTCGCGGCCTTCACCAGCGGCGGACCCGCGAGGAAGATCGTTCCCTGGTCGCGGACGATGATGGTCTCGTCGCTCATCGCCGGCACGTACGCGCCACCCGCCGTGCAAGAGCCCATCACGACGGCGATCTGCGGGATCGCCTTCGCGCTCATGTTGGCCTGGTTGTAGAAGATCCGGCCGAAGTGATCGCGGTCCGGGAAGACCTCGTCCTGGCGCGGCAGGAACGCGCCGCCCGAGTCGACCAGGTACAGGCACGGCAGGTGGTTCTGCTCGGCGATCTCCTGCGCGCGCAGATGCTTCTTGACCGTCATCGGATAGTAGGTGCCGCCCTTCACCGTCGCGTCGTTCGCGACCACCATGCACTCGACGCCGGCGATGCGGCCGACGCCGGTGATGACGCCGGCCGACGGCGCGTCCCCGCCGTACATGCCGTGCGCCGCGAGCTGGCCGACCTCGAGGAACGCGGTGCCCGGGTCGAGCAGGCGGTTCACGCGCTCGCGCGGCAGCAACTTGCCGCGTGCCTCGTGCTTCGCGCGCGCCGTCGCACCGCCGCCCTCCGCGACCTTCGCGGCCTGCAGGCGGAGGTCGTCGACGACCGCCTGCATCGCCGCCGCGTTCGCCTTGAATTCGTCGGACCGCGGGTTCAGCCTGCTGTCGATCTTCATGCGCCGATGTTGGTCCGGATGAACGACTTGTCCTCGTCGGCGATGTCCATCACCGCGGCCTCGTAGTACCGCATCCAGCCCACGGGGCCGTCGACGCTCGTGCCGAGCCGCCGGAGCAGTCCGTCGCGGAGACCGAAGACGAGGCCGTGGACCTCGACGCTCTGCCCGCGCTCCCAGGCCTGGCGGACGATCGTCGTGCGACACACGTTGCCGACCTGCTCGACGACGTTGAGCTCGCAGAGCCGCGCGTCGCGCTCGTCGGGACCGACCTGCGCGTCGAGCAGCGATCCGTGCTTCAGCGCGACGTCCTCGACGTGACGCAGCCAGTTGTCGGCGAGGCCGATCGAGTGGTTCTCGGCGACCGCGTGGACGCCGCCGCAGCCGTAGTGGCCGACCACCATCACGTGCTCGACCCGCAGCACGTCGATCGCGAACTGCAGGACCGACAGGCAGTTGAGGTCCGAATGCGCGACGACGTTCGCGACGTTGCGATGGACGAAGACCTCGCCCGGATCGAGGCCGATGATCTCGTTGGCCGGCACGCGGCTGTCGCTGCAGCCGATCCAGAGATAACGCGGCGCCTGCAGCTTCGCGAGGCGCGCGAAGAAGCCGGGGTCGTCCTCGAGCCGCGCGTTGGACCAGGCGACGTTGTTCGCGAAGAGGTCGTCGAGGGAGTCGGTCATCTACTCTGTTTTTCTTTTGTCGCCCCGGCGAAGGCCGGGGTCCAAGTTGCTCGGCTATCGAGGGGCACGAACCTGGGTCCCGGCCTTCGCCGGGATGACGTGCCTCCGCGTCTTTTCCTATCCCTCACATCGACTCCGAATACAACTCGCGCCCGATCAGCATGCGCCGGATCTCGCTCGTTCCCGCGCCGATCTCGTACAGCTTCGCGTCGCGCCACAACCGCCCGACCGGGTAGTCGTTCGTATACCCGACGCCGCCCAGCACCTGGATCGCCTCGCCCGCCATCCACGTCGCCTTCTCGGCCGAGTACAGGATCGCGCCGGCGGCATCCTTCCGGAGCGTGCGCGAATGATCGGCCTGGTCGCAGGCCGCGCCGACCGCGTAGACGTAGGCGCGCGAGGCCTGCCACGTCGTGTACAGGTCCGCGAGCTTGCCCTGCATCAGCTGGAACTCGCCGATCGACTGTCCGAACTGCTTCCGCTCGTGCACGAACGGCAGCACCGCGTCCATGCACGCGGCCATGATGCCGAGCGGTCCGCCCGACAGCACGGCGCGCTCGTAGTCGAGGCCCGACATCAGCACCTTGACGCCGCCGCCGACCTGCCCGAGCACGTTCTCTGCAGGCACCTCGCAGTCGTCGAAGAAGATCGGCCAGGTGTTCGACCCGCGCATGCCGAGCTTGTCGAGCTTGGCGCCGTACGACAAGCCCTTCGTGCCGCGCTCGACGATGAACGCCGTGACCCCGCGCGGTCCACCCTCCATGTCGGTCTTCGCGTACACGATCATCGTGTCGGCGTCGCCGCCGTTCGTGATCCACATCTTCGAGCCGTTGAGCCGGTAATGATCCCCGTGAAGGTCCGCGCGCAGCTTCATGCTGACCACGTCCGACCCCGCGTTCGGCTCGCTCATCGCGAGCGCGCCGACGTGTTCGCCCGACACCAGCTTCGGCAGGTACTTCCGCTTCTGCGCGTCGCTGCCGTTGCGGCGCAGCTGGTTGACGCAGAGGTTCGAATGCGCGCCGTACGACAGGCCGACCGACGCCGACGCGCGCGACACCTCCTCCATCGCGACGATGTGCGCGAGATAGCCGAGGTCCGTGCCGCCGTATTCCTCGGGCACCGTCATCCCGTGCAGGCCGAGGTCGCCGAGCTTCTTCCAGAGGTCGGGCGGAAACAGGTTGTCGCGATCGATCGCGTCGGCCCGCGGCGCGATCTCGTTCGCCGCGAAGTCGCGGATCGTCTCGCGCATCGACGCGATGTCCTCGCCGAGGTCGATCGCGAGTGCGGGCACGGTGGACATCGGTTCGGTCTCTCGTCGGGTGGCAGCGATGGGGACGGCGTCCGACCGCGAGGACGGACATCGGCCGGGGATGCGACGCAGGAAGGATCGTAGCCTACGGCATGCGCGATGCCGCCCCGGCCGGCCGCACCGCGATCCCTCGCGCCCGGATCGAGACCCGAACACGATGCGCTTCCTGCCTCTCCGACCTCTTGCGGGCGCCCTGCTCGCGGTCGCCGCCGCGGCCGCGTTCGCCGACGTTGCCGATGCGTGGGCGCCGGTGCGTGCCGGCGCGATCGTCCTCTTCCGTCACACGACCGCGCCCGGCATCGGCGACCCGGCGAACTTCCGCCTCGGCGACTGCGCGACGCAGCGGAATCTCGACGCGACCGGCCGGGCCGAGGCGGTCCGCCTCGGCGACGCGTTCCGCGCGCACGGCATCCGCGTCGACACGGTCCTGTCGTCGCAGTGGTGCCGCACGCGCGAAACGGCCGAACTGGCGTTCCCGGGCAGCGTGCGCGACGAGCCGATCTTCAACTCGTTCTTCGCGAACACGGCCGACGATCCGAAGCAGACGGCCGCCGCGCGGGCGCTGCTGTCCGCGTGGCGGGGCCCGGGCCCGCTCGTCGTCGTCACGCACCAGGTCAACATCACCGCGCTGACCGGCTTCGTGCCGGCATCCGGCGAAGGCGTCGTCGTCGAGCGGGACGGATCGAGCCTCAAGGTGGTCGGCCGCATCGCGGCCCCGCGGTGAGGCTCGGGTCGACCGACCTTCCCAGTGGCGGGCGGGACATCGAAGCGAAACCAGGAGGGATGGATCCGATGGTGCACTGTCGAACCTGCGGGCAGACGATCGCGGTGTCCGCGACGACGTGTCCGCATTGCGGGGCGGCGCAAAGCTTCGTCGCCACCGTCCCCGAGGCGCTGCCGCGCGGCATCCGCGGATGGTCGTGGGGCGCATTCCTGCTGAACTGGTTCTGGGGACCGTTCAACGGGACGTGGATCGCGCTGCTCTGCCTCGTTCCCGGCATCGGCTTCGTGATGGCCATCATCCTCGGCTTCAAGGGCCGCGAATGGGCATGGCGGAACCGGCGCTGGGACAGCGTCGATCACTTCAACCGCGTGCAGCGCCGCTGGTCGATCGGCGCGCTGATCGTCTGGCTGCTGCCGATCGCGTTCGCCGTCGTCACCAGCCTGATCTGGCCGGATGCGTTCGAGACCAGCCGCACGCCGTCGGGCGCGGTCCGGGTCTCGATCGATCGGCCGGAACCGGCCGCGTAGCACCGGTCGGGCTCAACGCGCGTGGTTCGCGATCGCGTCGATGAGCTGGCCCCACATCGACAGCGGCAGCGCGTGGCCCATCCGCTCGATGATCAGCAGCTTCGCGCCGGGGATCGCCTCGGCGGTCGCGATGCCGCCCTCGACCGGCACCAGCGGATCGGGCCGGCCGTGGATCACGAGCGTCGGCACGCGGACGCCGTTCAGCGCCTTCGTGCGGTTGCCCGACGCGATGATCGCGGCGAGCTGGCGGGCGCTGCCGGCCGGGTGATAACCGCGACTCCAGGCGGCCCGGCCGCGCGTCACGTCGAGCGCCTCGTCCTCGGGAAATTCGCCGGCCCGCAGCGTCCTCATCAGCATCGGGTAGAACGCGAGGAACTGGGTCTCGTTCTCGACCGGCTTCGCGGTCAGCAGCGCGGTCGCTTCCTTCGTCGCCGACGGCAGCTTCGGGTCGCCGGTGGTGCTCATGATCGACGTGAAGCTCAGCATGCGGTCCGGATGATCGATCGCCATGTGCTGGCCGATCATGCCGCCCATCGACGCGCCGACCACGTGCGCCTTGCCGATGCCGAGCGCATCGAGCAGCCCGACCGCGTCGTTCGCCATGTCCTTCAGCGTGTACGGCACCTTCGGCTTCAGCCCGATCGCGGCCTTCGCGATCAGCGCCATCGGGTTCGGCACGTCCAGGTGATCGAGCCACGTCGACTTGCCGATGTCGCGGTTGTCGAAGCGGATCACGCGATAGCCGCGGTCGGCGAGCTGC
>CAXTDA010000242.1:0-6480 GCA_964242935.1 uncultured Burkholderiaceae bacterium
CGGCCGCTTTGGGACACGCTCAACATGGCGACGCTCGGCACCGCGCTCGGCGTGGCCATGGCGGTGCCGGTGGCGTTCGCCGCGGCCCGCAACACGACGCCGAGCGTGCTGCTGCTGCGCCCGATCGCGCTGTTCGCGATCGTCGCGTCGCGCTCGATCAACGCGCTGATCTGGGCGCTGCTGCTGGTCGCCGTGCTCGGTCCCGGGCTGCTGCCCGGCATCGTCGCGATCGCGCTCCGCTCGATCGGCTTCGTCGCGAAGCTGCTGTACGAGGCGATCGAGGAGATCGATCGGGCGCCGGTCGACGCCATCGTCGCGACCGGCGCGCCGCGCGCGAGCGTGGTCGCGTACGGGATCGTCCCGCAGATCCTGCCGGCGTTCGCCGGCATCGCGGTGTTCCGCTGGGACATCAACATCCGCGAGTCGACCGTGCTCGGCCTGGTCGGCGCGGGCGGCATCGGGCTGCAGCTCGAGGCGTCGCTGAACACGCTGGCGTGGCCGCAGGTCAGCGTGATCCTGCTCGCGATCCTCTCGACCGTCGTGCTCGGCGAATGGGTCTCGGCACGGATCCGTCACGCGATCATCTGAAGCGTCGCGAAGGCTCAAGCGGCCGCGGGGCAGTCGTCGAGTCGCGCGAGGCTCGATTCGTAGAGTGCCGCGACCAGGCGCGGCTGCGTGACCATGCCGACGAGCCGGCGTTCCGCATCGACGATCGGCACGTGACGCAGCCCCGCGTCGGACATCAGCGAGACCAGGTCGACGATCGGCGCGCCGCCGTGCGCCGTCCGCACCGGCGCGCTCATGATCTGGCCCACGACTTCGTCCTTCGTCGAATGCGTATGCGGCGTGCGGCGGAGAAAGTCGCGTAGCCGCGCGCCGAGCGTGCGGTACTCGTGGAGTTCCGCGTTGCGGATGAAGTCGGCCCGCGTGACGATGCCGATCACGTGGCGCGCGCGGTTGACGACCGGCAGCGCGTGGACCGCGTTGGCGCGCATCAGTTGCCAGGCCTCGCCGAGCTCGGTCGCGTACTCCACGGCCGGCACGTCCGCGGACATGATCGTGTCGCAGCGCGTGTCGCCGAAGCGGCGGCGGAACGCGCGCTTCTCGGTCTCGCGGTAGAGGGCTTCGAGGTCGTCGACGCTGACGTCGAGCACTTCGTTGTGCTCCTTCAACACGGCCTCGAGGTCTTCGGTGCGAAAGCCGCCGGCGCGGCGGTCCTTCGCATCGGTGGCCAGCCGAAGCCGCTGCGCGCGCGAGACCTGCACGTGCGGGTAGCGACGACCGGTGACGTTGTTGTACAGGAGGGCAACGGCCAGCAGCGCGATCGTGTTGATCGCGACCGGCGCGACGACGAAGCCGTAACCCGCGGCGTGGATCTCGGGGCCGCCGAGCACCGCGGTCAGCGCCACGGCTCCGCTCGGCGGATGGAGGCAACGCAGCATGAACATCGCGGCGATCGCGAGCAGGATCGCCGCCGAGGCGGCAAGAATCGGCGTGCCGATCGCCCGGTAGCAGGTGACGCCGATCAGCGCCGCGGCCAGGTTGCCGCCGACGATGGACCATGGCTGCGCGAGCGGGCTCGACGGCACCGCGAACAACAGCACGGCGGACGCGCCCATCGGCGCCATCAGCCAGAGCGCCGCGGTGGTGGTTCCGAGCGCCTCCCGGCTGAGCACGCCGGTCAGCACGATGCCGATCGCGGCGCCGACGCACGAGCGGAGCACTTCGACGCCGTTGACCGGCGTCCCGGCCGGCAACAGCCGGTTCAACCACGAAGACGTCGGTCGATTCATGCGAGGGGCCGGGGCGATGGGGTGCCCGTCCTTCGATCGGCGCACGGTGGCGCAGCATGCGCCCGATCAGTCACCCCTGCGCGGCAGCGACGTCCGACGCGACGCCGGTCAGGCGCCCTGCACGGCGCGGCTCAGGACTCGCGCTTCCTCGTCGGTGAGCTTCGGCCCGTCCAGCGTACACCGCGCATCCTGCGTCTCGGCGGTACGGAAGCGCGCGATCATCGGCTTCAGCGCCGGCTTGACGTTCTTCTCGCTGAAGCCGTTGAAGAGGTGGCCGAACAGTCCCGACGTCAGGTCGCTCGTCTTCATCGCCCAGTCGGCGATCGGGAACGTCAGGTTCATGTTGACCTTCATCATGATGCCCATGTTGTGATGGGCGGCGTGATGGCGACGGATCGTGCTGACGAACGGCATGTGGCGCACGAACCAGTTCTCGCGGACGTGGCAGCAATAGTGGAACGTCTCGTAGACCATGTAATGGCCGATCATCGTGACGAACACCACGTAGCCGGCGTTCGCGTCGATCAGCCATGCGGCGAGGCTGCCGAGCCCGACGCCGGCCACCGCGAGCACCGACAACACGCGCCACGGGAAGAACACGATGCGGTGTTCCTGCACCGTGCTGATCGTGTATTCGTTGTCGGTGAAATACTGGTGATGCTGGCGCACGTGGCGGTCGTAGATCGCCCGCAACGCGAACACGTCGACGAGCCGGTGCATCACGTACTTGTGCATCGCCCACTCGACGAAGTTGCCGCCGATCGCAACCGGGATCACCAACAGCCATTCCCAGGTCGGGTCCTGCATGCGGCTGACGCACCACGCGATGGCGCCGATGCCGGCCGCGTACATCACCGCGATGTGCACGAGCCCGTTGTACCAGGGGCTGATCTGCTCGACGTACTGCTGACGGAAGCGGCGTTGGCGTTCGGTCATCATGATGGTATTCCCCTATGCCGGGCGGTGACGGGAAGCTGATATATTACGTGTCGATCAGCCGAACGTCAAGGTGTCATCCGTTCTTGCCATGACCTTGCCATGACCTGATCGATGAAGAAGAAGCCCGCCGACCCCGCCGCATTCGCCCCCGCCCCGAGCCTCACCGACCGCGCGTATGCGGAAATCGAAGAACTCGTCATCACGCTCCGGCTCGCACCCGGCAGCGCCGTCTCCGAGGCGGACCTGCAGGCATGGCTCGGCATCGGCCGCACGCCGATCCGCGAGGCGCTGCATCGTCTCGCGCGCGAGAAGCTGGTCACGATCCTGCCGCGGCGCGGCATCATCGTCTCGACGATCGACGTGTCGCAGCAGCTGCTGCTGCTCGAGCTGCGCCGCGAGGTCGAGCGCCTCATCGCCCGCAGCGCCGCGCGGCGCGCGAGCGACGACGAGCGGGCCGCCTTCGTCGAACTCGCCGACCGCTTCGGCGCGGCGTCGAAGGCCAACGACGACGTCGAATTCATGCGCGTCGACCGCGCGTTCAACGAGCTCTGCTCGCGCGCGTCGCACAACGCATTCGCGGAGAACGCGATGAGCCTCATCCATTCGCTGTCGCGTCGCTTCTGGTACGCGCACCATCGCGTCGCGGGCGTCATGCCGCTGACCGCCACGCTGCACGCGAGCATCGCGCGCGCGGTGGCGGCCGGCGACGAGGAGCGCGCCGCGAAAGCCAGCGACAAGCTGCTCGATGCGATCGAACGTTTCACGAAGGGCGTGGTGGATCGGCGCTGAGCGGCGACGAAGAAGTCGAGGAGACAGGCGGTCGTTCGGAACGCGCGGGCTCGATCCCGTGCGACGCCGGCCGCAACGAACGCATCGACGTTCGTCGATGCGTGGGACGTGACGAGGAGACGACATGGATCGCAGAAAAGCACTGAAGACCATCGGCAGTGCGGGGATCGTCGCGGCGGCACAGCCGATGGCGAGCTTCCCCGCGATCGCGCAGAACGTGCCGGTGAAGATCGGCATCATCGCGCCGCGCGCCGGCATCGCCGGCACGATCGGCGAATGCGGCCTCCGCGGCACGATGTTCGCGGTCGAGCGCATCAATGCCGCGGGCGGCATCGCGGGCCGGAAGGTCGAGGTCGTGGTCGAGGAGGAGACGAACCCGAAGGACTCGATCGAGCGCCTGCGGAAGCTGGTGCTGCAGGACAAGGTCGACTGCACGCAGGGCATCGTATCGTCGGGCGTCAGCCTAGCGATGGGCGCGGTCGCCGAGGAGATGAAGGCGCTGCTGATTTTCTGGGACGGCACGACGCAGGACGGCGTGAAAGAGACGATGCCGAATCCGCGTTACGTCTTCCGCAGCACCGACAACGAGTGCGAGGCCGTGATGAGCTCGCTGCTCGCGATCAAGCACTGGAAGGGGCAGTTCAAGACGGTGGCGGGGATCAACCCCGACTATTCGTACGGCCGCAACAACTTCGCCGGCTTCCAGGCGCTGGTGAAGAAGTTCGGCATCGACGCGCCCGTCGTCGCCGAGCAATGGCCGAAGGTCGGTACGCTCGACCTGACGTCGCACGTCGCGGCGCTGAAGGCCGCGAAGCCCGACCTCGTGTTCTCGTCGCTGCTGTTCGCCGACCTGCCGGTGTTCATGAAGACCGCGTACGGCGCCGGCCTGATGGACGGCAAGACGAAGTTCGTCTTCCCGGCCGCGGGCTTCCAGCACACGCTGCTGAAGAAGGAGTTCACGCCGGAGGGCATGATCTTCGGGCACAACACGCTGTACTTCAACCTCGACAACCCCACCGCGCTGCAGAAGCAGTTCGACGAGCAGTACGAGGCGAAGTACAAGGACTATCCGAACTGGGAGGCCGACCGCGCGTACTTCGCGATGGAGGTCTACAAGGTCGCGGTCGAGAAGGCCTACAAGGCAAAGAACGCGTGGCCCGACAAGGAGGCGATCATCGACGCGATGGAAGGCCTGAAGGTCGACTCGCTCGGCGGGCCGGGGTTGATGCGGAAGGACCACATCGCCGAGCAGACGTTTTACCAGGGCCTGACGACGCACAAGAACCGCTTCGATTTCGCGACGATCACCGACGTGACGAAGATGTTCTCGGACCAGTTGCAGAAGCCGCCGGGAGCGGAGTTCTTCAAGTGGATCGAGACGGCGAACCTGAAGCTGTCGTAGTGACGCCGTCGTTCCCGCGGAGGCGGGAACCCAGCGTCGTGGGGTGCCGATGTTGAGACCGCGCAACGACACTGGGTTCCCGCCTGCGCGGGAACGACGGAGGTGATGCCGTGACCTCCTTCTTCGACATCGTCCTCGGCGGCGTCTTCCACGCGTCCGTGCTGTTCCTCGTCGCTGCGGGACTGCAGCTCGTCTTCGGCGTCCAGCGCATCGTCAACCTCGCGTGCGGGTCGTTCTATGCGCTCGGCGCCTACTTCGGCATCTCGGCGGTCGGCTGGGCCACCGCCTGGGGTGCGCCGGGATGGACGTTCCTGCCGGTGCTGCTCCTGTCCGGCGTCGTGCTCGCGGCGATCGGGCCGTTCATCGAGTTCGTGCTCCGCACCGTGTACCGGCGCGACGAGGCGTTCCAGCTGCTGTTGACGTTCGCGTTCGTGCTGATGTTCCAGGACGTGCTGCGCTTCTTCTGGGGCGCGAACCCGCAGCAGCTCGGCAACCTGTCGGCGACGTACGGCAACGTGCGCGTCGGCGACGTCTCGTTCCCGACCTACAACGTGCTCGTGATGGCGGCGAGCCTCGCGATCGCGGTCGGGCTCGGCTTCTTCCTCAAGAAGACGCGCTACGGTCGCATCCTTCGCGCCACCGCCGAGAACCGCGAGATGAGCGCGGCGCTCGGCGCGAACACGCGCTGGATCTACACGAGCGTGTTCACGCTCGGCACGATGCTCGGCACCGTCGGCGGCGCGCTCGTCGTCCCGACCGCGGCCGCGTCGCTCGACATGCCGGTCGAGCTCGTCGTCGAGGCGTTCGCGGTGGTCGTGATCGGCGGGCTCGGCAGCATGCGCGGCGCGCTCGTCGGCGCGCTCGTCGTCGGCCTGACGCGGGCCGCGGCGATCCGCTGGTACGCGGAGCTGGAAGTGCTCGCGATCTACCTGATCGTGATCGTGGTGCTCGTCGCGCGCCCGGCCGGCCTGTTCGGAAAGCCGGTCGAATGAGCGCCGGTTCGAGTCGATTCGGACGCCACGGCGTGCTGTTCGGCCTGCTGCTGATCGCGGCGGTGGCGCTCGCGCTGGTGCCGCGCTTCGCAGAACCGTACTACGTGACGCTCGTGATCCCGGCGTTCGCGTATGCCATCGCGCTCCTCGGCTTCAACCTGCTGTTCGGCTACACCGGCCTGTTGTCGTTCGGGCATGCGCTGTTCGTCGCGATCGGCGCGTACGGCGCCGCGGTGCTGTCGAGCCGGATGGGTGTCAAGAGCTTCGAGCTGGTGCTGCTGCTGTCGTGCGCGGCCGCGGTCGCGATCGCGTTGCCGGTCGCGCTGCTGTCGGTCCGCTACGTGAAGATCTTCTTCGGCATCCTGACGCTCGCGTTCGGGATGCTGTTCCACTCGTTCCTGTTCAAGTTCTACGACCTGACCGGCGGCGACACCGGCATCCGGGTCCTGCGGCCGACACTGTTCGGGATGGCGTTCAAGGACCTCGACAAGACGGCGTTCCTGATCGGCCCGTTCTACTACTACTGCCTCGCGCTGATGCTGGTGCTCGGCTTCGCGATGTGGCG
>CAXTDA010000243.1:0-6462 GCA_964242935.1 uncultured Burkholderiaceae bacterium
GGGGGGGCGCTGGGCCGGGGCATCCGCGCAAACACGCTATACACCCGCCTCGAGTAATCCGCCGCCGCGGGGTGCGGCGAGGCGACGTCCGACGACGACGCCGCCGAGGCGTACCTGTCCTGAAGTCAGGCGCCGTCGCGCGGCGCCTTGGCGGTGGTCGTGTTGCGCAGCTTCGCGTCGTTGCCGTGCACGCTCGTCAGCGCGGCCCGGCGGGTGGGCTGCAGGATCGCCGGCGTCGCGCGCACCAGCGAGGTCGCCAGACGCGTCACCTCGGCGTTCCGGTCGGACAGCGCGAAGCGCTCGAGCATCCGCTGGCGAGCGGCCGTGCCGAGTCGCGCCAGATCGGCCGGATTGCCCAGCAGCGCGACGACCACCTCGGCGATGCTGTCCGCCTCGCCCGGCGGCACGAGCACGCCGGTCTCGCCCATCGTGACGATTTCCGGCAGACCGCCGACGTGCGTCGCGACCACCGGCGCACCGGTCGCCTGCGCTTCCATGATCGCGAGCGGCGTGCCTTCCGAGCGCGAGCTCGAAACGACGATCGAGAACGCCCGCAGGCAGTCCGGGATGTCGGACCGGACCCCCGCGAAGTGGAGGCGCGTGGCGACGCCGAGCTCGACGGCCAGTGCGCGGAGCGCGGGCAGCATCGCGCCGCCGCCGATCAGGACGGCGTGGACGTCGGGGCGACGGATCAGCACGGCGGCGGCGGCCCGCACGAACAGGTCCGGCCCCTTCTCGTGCGACAGGCGGCCGACGAAGCCGATCAACGGGGCGTCGCCCGGGATGTCGAGATCCCGGCGGAGCGCGCCGGTCGAAACGCCGGGCGCGAAGCGCTCGGCATCGACGCCGTTGATGATGCAACTGATGCGGTCGCGGCGGACGCCGGCGCCGAGCGCCTGGTAGAGCGTCGCGTGCGAGACCACGTGCAGGTGACTGCCGGCCATCCGCTGCATCGCGATGTCGGCCGTCGGCACGTCGCGGCCGTGGATCGTCGCGAGCACCGGCGTGCCGGTCAGCTTGCCGACGATGCCGGCCAGCAGATGCGCGTTGGTTAGATGCGCGTGGATCACGTCGATGCCCTCGTCGGCGACCAGCGCCGCCGCGTACTCGATCCCGCGCCATACCGGTTCGTCGGGCAACGGCGCGACACGGACCGTGCAGCCGAGGCCGCGGAGCGCATGCGTCGCGGCGCTCTCGTAGGGGCAGAGGCAGACCACGTCGAACGCCTGGCTGCGGATCATCTGCTCGCAGAGCCGCGCGACGAACGTCTCCATCCCGCCGACGATCGCGTTGCCGATGACCTGGAGGATACGCAGCCGATCGCCGGCGTCGTCCCGAAGCGCGGTGCTCATCGAACGTCCCGGGCTGCCTTCGTCGTCGTCGACAGCCCGAGCCAGTTGGCCGCGGTCCCGCAAATCATGCGTTCCCGCGCCGCGGCGCTCGTGCCCAGGCCGTCCAGCACGCCGTCGAAGTCCGCGAAGCCGCTCGCGATGTGGGCCCCGCTGCACGGGAAGAAGCGGTCGGTGCCGAACTGCAGCAGCTCGGGCCCGAGCACCTCGAGCGCGCGGCCGATGACCTCGGCGCGATACGCGGGCGGCGGGCCGAACGACAGGTCGAAGCGGATCTGGCAGTCGTCGGCGGCGATCCCGTTGATGCGATCGATCAGGCCGACCGCGATCGCCTCGTCGCACCAGGGCCAGCCGAGATGCGCGAGCGTCACGCGCATGCCCGGATGGTCGCGGACCGCCTCGAAGAAGCTCGGTCGGCAGTAGCGGCCCGAGCGACCGTCGATGAAGATGCCGGTGTGGAACAGCACCGGCAGCCGATACTCGGACGCGACCTCGTAGACGCGGTGCGCGCAGTCGTCGTACGGATACCAGCCGCTCGGCACCAGCTTCAGCCCGTCGAGCCCGAGCCCGTCGATCGCGTGGCGCAGGTCGTCGGGCGCATCGTCGAAGCGCGGGTTGACGACCGCGAGACCGATCAGGCGGTCGCCGTGGCCGCGGACCAGGTCGGCGAGAAAGCGGTTCGCGCGCCGCAGGCTCTCGGCATCGTGGAGGTCGTAGCCGGGGCCGAGGAACGGCGCCAGCACGACGCCGACGTCGACGTGCGCCTCGTCGAGCGAGCGCAGCACGTCGTCGGCCGTCTCCGTGCCCGAGCAGTTCAGATGACAGTCGATGATCATCGCAGTGCGGCTCCGGCCGGCCGCATCACGCGGCGCCGCTGACGCGCTCGGCGACCTCCGGACGAACCTGCATCGCCGCCTTGTGGCCCGCCAGGAACGCGTGGTCCGAGTTGTAGTACTCCCATTCGCTGTAGCGTCCCGCGAGCGTCACGTCGTAATGCGCCAGCCAGTCGCGGATGATGCCGACGTTGGCCGCTCGCGCATGATCGTAGATCACGTACGCATAGCCCATGTCGACCTGGTTCGCCGTGATCAGCCGGTCGTCCGGCCGGAGCAGGCCCACCTTCACGCAGTCGTCGAAGCAGCGCTGGATCAGCGCCTCGCCGTCGCACGGCAACGGCTTGCTGTCGGCGTGGCTGATCTCGCAAGTCAACGCGAAGCCGCCCGGCGGGTTGACGTGCGGACTTGTGTTTCCTTGCACGAAGATGCGATGGAACACGGTATCGCCGGGGTAGTAGATCCAGTGCTTCTCGGTGATGTTCTCGCGCGCGACGCCGAGGTTCACGCAGCGCACCGAGATGTGTCGCAGTCCCGCCGCGGCGGTCCGGACCGACTGCGGCGCCGCGTCGCCGATCAGCGCGACGAGCTCGGGGAGCGGCATCGTGCTGATCAGCTTGTCGTACGCGTAGCGGCGGCCGTCGCTCAACGTGAAGCGATGGCGCTTCAGGTCGATCGCCGCGATCTCCGCGTTCAGCTCCAGCCGTCCTTCGAGATGCGGCAGGAAGCCGTCCATCAGCGCCTGGAAGCCGCCGCGGAGCGGATAGCCGAACACCGCGTTCGGGCCGACCGGCGCCTTGGTCGGCTTGACCGCGCCCTCGATCATCTCGGCGAGATCCGGGAGCGGCACGCGACCGCCGAGCCACGACGTCTCGATGTCGGCGAGCGGCACCGTCCAGAGCTTCTTGTTGTAAGGCACCGCGAAGTGCTTCGCGACGCCGGCGCCCCAGGTCCGGTAGATGAACTCCTCGAAGTTCTTCGGCGCGCTCGGCAGCGGCAGGACCGTCGCCGGCACGGCACTGCCGCCGGCCGGCCGCGTCAGCTCGCCGTCGCCGCAGCAGTCGTCGATGCCGTCCTTCGGGTCGCATGCGAGCGGTTCCTGCGGCTCGGCCGCCTTCGGACGCGCGCGGACCGGCTCGTCGTGACGCACGCTGCCGTCGATCGACCCGAAGCGCGCCTCGATGGCGCCGACCAGGCACTCCTTCAGCACGTCGGGCGGCAGGCCGTACAGCGCGCCCTGGAACGGATAGCGCGTGTAGACGTCGTGGCTGTAGACCCACGCCTCGCGGTTCTGCCAGTGCACGTTGTCGCCGAGCAGCACCCGGTACATCTCGTGGACCAGGGGGTTGTTCGAGAACATGATGTGGCCGGCGTAATCGAACGTGAAGCCGTGATCGTCGATCGACCGGCACCAGCCGCCGACGCGGGCTTCGCGTTCGAAGACGACGACGTCGGTCTTCAGGTGATAGCCCGCCGACAGGCCGGTCGGGCCGGCGCCGATCACCGCACAGCCGACGTCGATCGGCGACGACGTCCGGAGCGAGGCGTCGATCACCCGCGCGTCGGCATGATCGTCCCCGTCGTCGCCGGTATCCGCCGTCGGCGCCCGCGCGTCGACCGCGTCGCGGAGCAGCGCCGACATCGCGTCGACCGTGCGGTCCCACGACGTCGCGTCGACCAGCCGGCGCATCGCCGCCTGGCGCTGCCGCCGCCGCTCCGAGGTCTCGGCGAGGGCGGCGCGGCACGCCTCGATGAAGTCCGCCGGATGGTCGGCGATCGCGACAACGCCCGCGTACGGATCGACGATGTCGCGGATTCCGGTGCTGACGATCGGCTTCTCGGCGGCCATGTACTCGAGCACCTTCGTGGGGCTGACGAAGCGCGTCGACTCGTTGTGCGCGAACGGGATCAGACCGACGTCCCAGTCGGCGAGCAGGCCGGGCAGTGCGTCGTACGGCTGCATGCCGAGGTAATGGATGTTGGGCCGTCGCGGCAGCGACTGCGGATCGACCTTCACGATCGGTCCGACCAGGACCACCTGCCAGTGCGGGTCGGCATCGGCGACCGCCGCCACCAGCGCGGCGTCGAAGCGCTCGTCGATCACACCGTAATAGCCGAGGCGGGGTGCCCGGATCGCCGCGTGCAACGGATGCGGGGTCGACGGCACCTCCAGCGCGCGGGCGAAATGCGCCGCATCGACGCTGCTCGGGAAGCAGTGGACCGACGGGTGCAACGACCGCTTGGCGCGGTAGAGGCTCGGGCCGCCGGTGAAGACGACGTCGGCCCGCTGCAGCAGCGCGCGTTCGCGCTGCGCGAGCTGGCGCGGCGCCTGGTGGAAGCCGGTCAGCTCGTCCATGCAGTCGTAGACGATCGCGGACGTCTCCAGGTCGGCCAGCAACGGCAGCGCCATCGGCGTGTAGAACCAGGCCACCGACCCGGCATGCTTCGCGAGCGTCGGCGCGAGCAGCGTGCGCATGACGGCGAGGTGCGCGTCGTGGAAGCCCGCCGCCTCGCTGTTCAGATGGACGCGCAGCACCTGCACCCCCGGCGCCGCGTCGATCACCTCCAGCCACGGTTCTCCCCTGTCGCGCACCGGCTCCTCGATGTAGACGACCGGCATGTGGCGCGCCAGTCGGGACAGCAGGTGTTGCGGACGCTGGTAGACGAAGTCCCAGCGGAGGTGCGAGAAAGCGACGATGGAGGCCATGCGTTCCTGTCGATGAAGGAGAAGTCGGGTGTCCGTCGCGCCGGCGCGAACGTTCGATCCACGCCTGCGGGCCGTGACGAGCGCGTGCGTGCGACGATTCGTCGCTGCGACGTCGCCCGCTGCGGTCGGCAGGGCGCTTTTCGCGTCGGGGTGCGTTGACCCTGCGCAACCGGCGTGCCCGGGGCGTCCCACCCCGCAAGGACGAGCGATTCGTCCGCAACCGGCGGCGTGCGTGGACCGCGGGAACGGCGGATGCGGTAAACGTTGCCGTGCCGGGAAGGACTTACGCCCTCCGGACGGCCGCGATCCGCCGCCCGGCAAGGTGGTGCCGCCGGCGATGGCGGAGCGCCCGGCGGCACGTTTCTTGTTCCCCGTTGCAGGTCATGAAGGAGAGGATCGGATGCACCAGGACCCGTGGTGGCGCACCCGCGTCGCGTCGCGACCGTGAAGACCGCCGGATCGAGCGCCGCGCCGCCGTATCGCGGTCGCGAACGGCGCGCCGTCCGACGCGAGGACCAGCTAGCGCGCGACTTCGACGCGCTCGTCGACAATGCCCCGGACGCGATCGCCCGCGTCGGCCGGGACGGCCGGCTGCTCTACGTCAACCGCGTGCTGGCGCACCTGTTCAAGCGCGAGGCGTCCGAACTCATCGGTCGTCGCATCGCCGAACTGGCGCTGCCCGTCGACGTCGTCGTCGCGTTCCGGAAGGGCGTGCGCCGGACGGTCCGGACGTCGACCGAGACCGCGTTCGACTTCGCGGTCGACATCGACGACGGCCCGCGTTACTTCGCGGTGCGCATCGTGCCCGAGCAGGACGAGGCCGGCCGGGTCGAGTCGGCGCTCGCCGTCGCCTACGACGTCACGCAACGCACCGAGGCCGAACGCCAGCGCGACCTGCTGTTCGAGCGCGAGCAGGCGGCACGCGCGAAGGCCGAGGCCGCGTCCCGCGCACGCGACCAGTTCCTGGCGATCGTGTCGCACGAGCTGCGTTCGCCGCTGAACGGCATCCAGAGCTGGTCGCACGTGCTGGAGAACCAGTTCACCGGGCCCGAGCGCGCGAATCCGGTCGCGATGCGCGCGCTCGAAGGCATCCGCGCGGGCATCGACCAGCAGGTCCGGCTGATCGAACACCTGCTCGACGCGACGGTCGCGATGACCGGCGAACTGCGCCTGACGCGCGAGTCGATGCTGCTCCGCGAAGCGCTCGAGGCGGCCGTCGCGGAGGTGCGCTCCGGCACGATCCAGAAGGACATCGCGCTGCACGTCGATCTGCGGATCGTCGACGACCGGCTCGACGGCGACGCGCATCGCATCCGCCAGATCTTCGGCCACCTGCTGTCGAACGCGCTGAAGTTCACGCCGAACGGCGGCAGCATCTGGCTGTCGGCGTGCCGGGAGATGGACCGCGCGGTGATCGTCGTGCGCGACAGCGGCCGCGGACTGGCGGCCGGGTTCGAGACGTGGCTGTTCGAGCCGTTCGGCCAGGCGGACCGGTCGAACACGCGTCGCGCCGGCGGCATCGGGCTCGAGGTCGCGCTCGCGCGCCAGTGCGAGACCGCGCTCCGCTTCTACC
>CAXTDA010000244.1:0-6461 GCA_964242935.1 uncultured Burkholderiaceae bacterium
CCGGCTTCAAGTCGTCGCGCACGAACCGCTTCTTCAAGGCGTTCCTGATCTGGGATGCCGCGAAGGACAAGGTCGCATTCGAATTCGAACCGCGGAAGCCGGGCGCGAAGACGGCGCCGGTCAAGGCCGCCCGGGGCAACGGTGCGACGGCCATCGCGGAGGCGTCGCCGGCGGCCGACCCGGCCGCGACGACGCCGGTCGCGAAGAAAGTGGCGACGAAGAAGGCCCCGGCGAAGAAGGCGGCGCGAAAGACCGCCGCGAAGAAGCCCGTCGCGAAGAAGGCCGCCGGCTGACGCGCCGCCCGACGATGTCGCGACGCACGTCGTCGGCATCAGGGCACAGGAGCATTGCGGCCTCCCCGTCGCGCCTCGATAATCGGCGCCCGTCGAACGCCGCGCCCAGCGCCGCGCCCGACTTCGATCAGATTCCGGAGACTCCATGGCTGCCGTCCAGCGCGCATCGTCGAATCGCAACCCATATCACCTGCCGGCCGCGCTGGCCGCGACCGCCGCGCTCTTTCTGTCCGCGTGCGGCAAGGACGACGGCGGACCGCCACCCGTCGTTCCCGACCTCAACGTCAAGCCGGCCTACGCGCAGACGGTCACGGTCAAGTCGTACGACGGCACGACCGACGACCTCCTGACCGGCGGTCTCGGCAAGACCGGCCTCGGTGCCGCGACCGGCCCGACGTTCGCCAACCCGAACAGCCCGACCGCCGTCGAACTGCGCAAGTCGGCGATCTACAACAATTACCGGGCGCTGATCGACCCGACCGCGGCCGGCGGCTACGGGACGCTGTACGGACCGAACGTCGATGCGAACGGCAACGTCACGACCGGCGAGGGCCGCATCGCCGGCGTCGAGTACACCGCGTTCTCGGACGACGGCAGCGGCCGCGAGAACGTCACGCTGCTCGTGCAGATTCCGACCACGTTCGACCCCGCGAACCCGTGCATCGAGACCGCGACGTCGTCGGGTTCGCGCGGCGTCTACGGCGCGATCTCGGCGGCCGAATGGGGCCTGAAGCGGGGCTGCGCCGTCGCGCTCACCGACAAGGGCACGAGCCCGACACCGCACGACCTGCAGGCCGACACCGTCGCGTTGATCGACGGCACGCGGACGACGTCGGCGGCGGCCGGCAACAACGCGGTGTTCCGCGCCAACCTCACGGCCGCGGAACTGGCCGCGTTCGACACCGCGACGCCGAACCGCCTCGCGATGAAGCATGCGCATTCGCAGCGCAACCCCGAGAAGGACTGGGGCCGGTTCACGCTGCAGGCCGTCGAGTTCGCGTTCTACGCGTTG
Organism: uncultured Burkholderiaceae bacterium; assembly: GCA_964242935.1. Taxonomy (GTDB): domain Bacteria; phylum Pseudomonadota; class Gammaproteobacteria; order Burkholderiales; family Burkholderiaceae_D; genus CAHJXF01. The sequence goes on from CAXTDA010000244.1 coordinate 1,306, forward strand.
AACGATCGCTACGGCACGCTGCAGCCCGACGGCACGCGCGTACGCACCATCCGGCCCGCGAACACGATCGTGATCGCGTCGGCCGCATCGAACGGTGGCGGATCCGCGCTGGCCGCGGCCGAACTCGACACCGGCGGGCTGATCGACGGCGTCGCGGTCGCCGAGCCGAACGTCGAGATTCCGCCGACGCCCGCGATCGTCATCCAGCGCGGCGGCGTCACGGTCCCGAACACCGGGAAGCCGCTCTACGACTACTTCACGAACACCGACCTCTACAGCCTCTGCGCGACGCAGTCGTCGCAACTCGCCGGCACGCCGGGCCAGGCGTTCATCGTGCCGGCCTTCGCGGCGGCGCGCTGCCAGTCGCTGAAGGATGCGGGGCTGCTGACGGCGACGACGACCGCGGCGCAGGCCGACGAGGCGCTGAACCGGGTGCGAAGCTACGGCTATTCGCCGGAGTCGGACGCGATCTACGCGTCGCTGTCGGGACTCGAGACGTACTCGTCGATCGCGGTCACTTACGGCAATTCGTATTCGCGAGCGAGCGTCAGGGACAACCTCTGCAACTACAGCTTCGCGGCGGCCGATGCGGCGGGCGCCCCGATCGCCTTCCCGGCAGCGACGCTCGCGGCGCTGTTCGCAAACGGCAACGGCGTGCCGCCCGGCAGCGGCATCCAGTTGATCAACAACGCGGCGGTCGGCGGCGCGAGGCGGAGCGTGCTGTCGACGTCCGCGACCACCGGGCGCACCGACTACAACCTCGACGGGTCGCGTTGCCTGCGGGGCCTGCTCACGACCTCGACGGCGCTGCAGACCGGCATCGCGGAGACTTACCGCAACGGCAACCTGCGCGGCAAGCCGGCGGTGATCGTCCACGGTCGCGACGACGGCCTGATTCCGGTCAACCACACGTCGCGGCCGTACCTCGGCCTGAACCGCCAGGCCGAAGGCGCTGCGAGCAAGTTGTCGTACATCGAGGTCACGAACGCGCAGCACTTCGACACGTTCATCGGATCGCCGACCGTGCTTCCCGGCTACGACTCGCGCTACGTCCCGCTGCACCTGTACCTGATCCGCGCGCTCGACGCCGTGTACGCGAACCTGAAGACCGGGGCCGCGTTGCCGGCATCGCAGGTGGTCCGCACGACGCCGCGCGGCGGCGTACCCGGTGCCGCGCCGGCGATCACGGCGGCGAACGTGCCGAACTTCGTGGCGACGCCGGCCGCCGCGAACGCCATCACCGTCAGCGGCGCGACCGTCTCGGTGCCGAACTGATCGGCGAATCGTCCGTCGGCGGTGGGGGTCGCACGGCGGCCGGTGCCTGACGGATACGGGCCGCCGGCCGTCTAAGGGCTAGAATCCGTTCCGCGCAAACGGCGGCGTCGACGACCGGCGCATATCGACCTTCAGGTGGCCCCAATGGCTTTCGCTCGCCTTTTTCGCATTTCCCGGGGCGTCGCACGCGCGGGCCTGATCGGCCTGTCGATCGTCGCGAGCGCGGCACTCGCCGGCGGACCGTCGGACTCGCCGATCCGCACCGCAGCCGCGGCCGACGACGCCAACGACCGCTTCATCGTCAAGCTCCGCGAAGGAGCCGCCGAGCCGCAGGCCCGCATCGCCGCCGTCGCGGGCCGATCGGGCAGGGCGCTCACCTACGTGCGGGCGATGTCGGGTGGTGCGCACGTCGTCCGCGTTCCCGCGACGACGCTGGCGGCGACGGCGGGCCAGACGCGCAACGAAGCGAAGCGGCAGCTTGCGCAGCAGTTGATGCTCGATCCCGATGTCGCGTACGTCGAGCCGGACCGGAAGCTCTATCCGCTGCTGGTGCCGAATGACCCGCTCTATCCGCAGCAGTGGAACTACTTCGAGGCGGCGGGCGGCATCAATCTTCCTGCCGCATGGGACATCACCACCGGCTCGACCGGCGTGGTCGTCGCGGTCATCGATACCGGCATCCGCCCGCACCCCGACCTCGCCAACCGCACCGTTCCCGGCTACGACTTCATCGGCGACACCAACGTCTCGAACGACGGCGACGGGCGCGACGCCGATCCGTCCGACCCCGGCGACTACGGCTGCGGCCTGAACAGTTCGTGGCACGGCACGCACGTGTCCGGCACCGTCGGCGCGGCGAGCAACGACGGCGCCGGCGTCGCCGGCGTGAACTGGGTCTCGAAGATCCTGCCGGCGCGCGTGCTCGGCAAGTGCGGCGGGTACACGTCCGACATCGTCGACGCGATGCGCTGGGCGGCGGGGATGCCGATCGTCGGCGTCCCGGCGAACGCCAATCCGGCACGCGTCGAGAATCTCAGCCTGGGCGGTACCGAGACCTGCTCGAACACGTTCCAGAGGGCGATCGACGACGTGGTCGGGCGCGGCACGGTCGTGGTCGTCGCGGCGGGCAACGAGAACGCCGACGCGGCGACCAGCGAGCCGGCGAACTGCAACAACGTCATCGCCGTCGGCGCCACGTTGCGGAACGGCGGCCGCGCGAGCTTCAGCAACTACGGGAGCCGCGTGGCGCTGTCGGCGCCGGGCGCCAGCATCCTGTCGACGCTGAACGCAGGAACCACGACGCCCGGGGCCGACAACTACGCGTTCTACTCGGGCACCAGCATGTCGGCGCCGCACGTCGCCGGCGTCGCCTCGCTGATGCTGTCGCAGAATCCGGCACTGACGCCGGCACAGGTCAAGACGCGGCTCATGCAGACGGCGCGTGCCTTTCCGACCGGGACCGGCTCCGACTGCAACACGGCGCTGTGCGGCGCTGGCATCGTCGATGCCGCGGCCGCCCTGGCGCCGGCCAATACCACCGCGCGCTTCAACTTCGCGTTGCAGGCCAACGGAGGGGTCGCCTCGGCATCGAGCACGATTACCAGCGGCTATCCCCCATCGGCGGTCAACAACGGCGATCGGCGCGGCGTCAACTGGGAAACCGCCGGCTCGGGTTCCGGCGGTGGCGGCGGATGGAACGACGCCACCGGCTACAGCTATCCCGACTGGATTCGCATCGACTTCCCTGCCGTCCGCACGCTGACGGAGGTGGACGTATTCACGATCCAGGATGCCTACCAGAATCCGGCGGAGCCGACCGAGGCGCTGACCTTCAGCACCTATGGCATCACGGCCTTCGATGTCCAGTACTGGAACGGGTCGACCTGGGTGACGGTGCCCGGCGGCAGCATCTCGAACACGAACAAGGTCTGGAACAAGTTCACGTTCCAGCCGATCGCCACCACCAGCATTCGCGTTCAGATCAACGCGTCGTTGCAGGGCTACAGCCGGGTCATCGAGATCGAGGCGTACGGCGATGCGCCCCGCGTGAATGCGGCATTGCCGGCGAACGGCGGCTCCGCCTCGGCCTCGAGCACCATCACGAGCGGATATCCGCCCTCGGCCGTGATCAACGGGGATCGTCGCGGCATCAACTGGGAAACCGGGGGTTCCGGCTCGGGCGGGGGCGGCGGATGGAACGACGCCACCGGCTACTCGTTTCCCGACCTGTTGCAGATCACGTTCGACGGCACGAAGTCGATTAACGAGGTCGATGTGTTCACGATCCAGGACGCGTATCAGAATCCCTCGGAGCCCACCGAAACGATGACGTTCACGCAGTACGGCATCACCGACTTCGATGTCCAGTACTGGAACGGATCGACGTGGACGACCGTTCCGGGCGGCAGCGTCAACGGCAACAACAAGGTGTGGCGGAAATTCACCTTCGCGCCGGTGTCAACCAGTGCGATCCGGTTGAATATCCGCGGCGGTGCCCAGGGCTATAGCCGGGTGATCGAGGTCGAGGCTTACGTCGCCCAATGACCGTAGCGCCGGCCGGCGCCGGGACCGGCAATCACCGGCTCGCTCGCCGATCGCCGTCCTCGAACGTCTTCGGCTCCAAACCTTCCGCGACGCACTTCATCGCTTCGGCGATGCGCTCGCGGAACCACTGGTGCGCCGGGTTGACGTGGGTCCGTTCGTGCCACGCGAGCACCAGCTGCAATTTGCCGATGTCGATCGGCAGCGGGTAGCTGCGAAGGATGTGGGCCTCGCGACGGGCGAGAGACTCGGAAAACACGCCAACAAAATTGCTGGTCTCCAGGATACGCGTCGCGACCAGCACGCTCGGCACCGAGACGATCACGCGGCGCTCGCGGTCGATCGCCTCGAGCGCCGCGTCGACGTCGCCGCGGAAGTCGCCGCCGAACGGCGAGACGAAGAGGTGCTCGAAGCCGCAGAAGTCGTCCACCGACATCTCGGCATTCCGGAACGGATGATCCTTCCGCATCACGCAGCGAAAACCTTCGCTGCTGACGATGCGGGCGCGCAGGTCGTCGGGCAACAGGCCGGGCGTCCCGATCACCATGTCGAGCTGACCCGTCCCGAGCAAACGGTCGATTTCCGGTTTCGTCAGCCGCTGGACCGGACGACCCGCGATCCGCAGGTTCGGGGCGAGTCCGTGCAGCACATGCACCATCGGTGCGAGCAGGAACTGGGTGGAGTCGGTCGCCGCCAGGGAGACCGTGACCGACGACGTACCCGGGTCGAAGCGTGCCGGCGAGACGACGGATCGCAGGCCGTTCATCAGGTCCGACAGGCGTTCCTCGATCTGGAGCGCCCGCGGCGTCGGCGTCATTCCCCGCGAACTCGGGATGAACAACGGGTCGTCGAACATGCGCCGCAAGCGCGCCAGCTGCGCCGACAGCGCCGGCTGCGTCGTGTGCAGTCGAACCGCCGCCCGCGTCACGTTTCGTTCGGCGAGCAAGGCCTCGAGCGCTTGCAGCAGGTTCAGGTCGAGCCGCTTCGACATGAAGTTTGGCGTCTGGCTCGGACGCGGTCGTCTACGGCCGTGGATCGCGAACGCTCTTCTGGCGACGAGGCGGTCTTCGCAATGTATTCGCTCTTCGGCAAGACGTGATCAAGGAACGCGCTCCGAACGCAGGCAGCGTCGCAGCCGCTCCCCGCCGTCCCACCTCTTGCGATCGGCGCCTCGCCTTACGTGCCGCTCGTCGTCCAGCGTCGCCGACCCTCGAACCGATCGTTCAGGCTGCCGTGTCCTGTGCGGCGCCGACCACCGGCGCGGGCGATTCGACCGTTCCGGCGGCTTCCGGCTCGGTGCCGGTCTTGCCGGCCTTGCGCGCCGCCTTCTCCTGTTCCTT
>CAXTDA010000245.1:0-6444 GCA_964242935.1 uncultured Burkholderiaceae bacterium
CGATCAGCCCGTCGTTGAGCAGCAGCACGTCGCCGGTCCGCACGTCGCGCGGCAGTTCCTTGTAGTCGAGGCCGACCTGCGTCACGTCGCCGAGACCGTCGAAGGTCGCGTCGAGGACGAACGGCGCATCGGCCTCGAGCGTGATCCGGCCTTCGGCGAACTTGCCGATGCGGATCTTCGGGCCCTGCAGGTCGGCCATGATCGCGACCTCGCGCCCCGCGTTCCGCGCCGCCGTGCGCACGCGGTCGGCGCGCAGCATGTGGTCGGCCGCGGTGCCGTGCGAGAAGTTGAAGCGGACGACGTCGACGCCGGCGTTGAGCAGCTTCGCGAGGACATCGGGTTCGGTGGAGGCGGGGCCGAGCGTGGCGACGATCTTGGTGGCGCGGGGCATGAGCTGAACGGGTCGGTCCCGTGCGATGCGGAAAGCTCAGTGTCCTAGATTTGTGGCGACCTTTGCAATGTTTGGCCAGGCCCCGGATGCCGGGGTCCAGGCGCGCCGCGCCGGACGCGACACCCGGCGGTACGAAGACGCCGCCTGCGCTACTGCTTTCCGGTGCAGTCGAAATAGCAGAACACGTGCGTGTGCGGAAAGCTGCCCACCATCCTGCAGGTGTACTTGCAAATATCCGAACGCACGTCGCGATCGGATTTCGGCGCCATCCTGATCGAATCGACCTGGTAACCGGAGAGGCCGGCTTCCTCGATGGCCTTTTGAATGGCCAACTCCAGTTTCGGTGTGATGGCATTCAGCTTGGCTTGGTCCACTTCCATGGTTGCTCCTGTGAATGAACTGCGTCAAAAAACGCCCGATCGAGGGGCCACGCGCCGATCACCCTCGGCACGGGGCGGGCGATCGACCAGATCGGTGGAGGCGCCGCGGGCGCGTCGCAACGAGCAGTCCGACGCCCGCCACGATCAGCATCCACGTCGAAGGTTCCGGGACCGCGGCGACGACCAGATCGAGGTCGTACACGGCGGGTCGATCGCCATCCAGCATCCAGAGCGTGTAGGAACCAGCACCCAAGGGGCCGCTGAATCCGGTGGCACCCCCGACCGGCGGGAAGTTGCCCGGCGCCGAGAGCCCGAGCGCGGGTAGTACGTCGCTTCCGACCATCGACTGGTCCACGAGAGTCCAGCCCAAGAGGCCGCCCGCACTGGAAAAGTCGGGACTGGTGAGGTACACGCCGACGCCCTGCGCGATCCCGAAGAACATTCGGTCGCCCGGCATCAGAACACTCCCCGAGGCGAGGTCGATCTGCGTCAGACGGTAGCCGTCCGGAACCCTGAAGCTCACATAGTCGTTGTCCTGCACGGCGCGGTCGCCCGTCATCGGATTGACGATCGGTCCGCTGGGGATCGTCGACCCGACGATGTCGTTCTGACCCGGCGTGAGCGGACCGATCACCGTGGGGTTGCCGGCGGCGTTCGACAGATCACCCATCCCGGTCTCGTCGTAACTGGTGGCATGCGCGGTGGATGCGGCCAGGACGGCGACCGCGGCTACCACGCCTCGCCAGTGCGCCGAGGGGCCAGCACGTCCATCGACTCTCTTTGCCCGATTCATAACCTCTCCTGTGATTGAAGTGAAACGCGAGCGGTGCGACGCCGATCCCGTCTCGTCCGAAGCCGATCGAACGCGTATGCTCCGCGGCCCCCGTCACCGGCTCGACATTGGCCCGTCAGAAATGCGTCAAATCGCCGTCAGACGCTTCGGCGCGGCGCTTGGCCCCCTCGCCGTGCATGCGGGCGGTCGACGTAGCGCCGATCCGGCTGTCACAAGCTGATCAAAGCATCGTCGGAGCCGCGTCCGCGCATGGCAAACTTGCGGACGGCGGCGAACCGCGTGATCGCGGGCGCCACGTTCCAGCGCCCGAAAGGCGGCGCCGACTCGCACCACCGCATCGCGCCGGATGTCTTCTGTCACGTCCCGCCTCCCGAAGATCCACGCCGCCGCGGGACGGCCCGTCGACGACGCGCTCTGGGACGTCCGTCTGTTCGGTGCTTTCCGCATCCTCGACCCCGACGGCGCCGATGCGACGCCGAACGGGCGCAAGGCCCGCGCCTTGCTCGCGTACCTGGTCCTGGCCGACGGTGAAATCGTGCCGCGCGACCGCCTCCGCGCGCTTCTCTGGAGCGAACGTGGCGATGACCAGGCCCGGGCGAGCCTGCGACAGACGCTCTACGAGATGCGTGCGCTGACGAGCGGCGACCGGGCCCCCGTCCTGCTCGAGCGGTCCGGTGTGCGCGTCGCGAGCCGGAGGGTGACTTCGGATCGGGTGCGGATGCGCGTTGCCGCCGACGCGGCAGCCGTGTCGGCCGCCGAATCGCCGGGCGCGACGTCGCTGGCTGCGCTGCTCGGCGACCGTCCGTCCGACCTGCTCATCGACCTCGACGGACTCGATCCCGCCTTCGACGAATGGCTCCGGGCAGAGCGTCTGCGACAGAGCGGCGACCGACGAGGTCTCGTATTGACCGCGGCGGAACGCGCGTTGGGCGCGCACGACGCCGCCGGCGCGTATCGGCTCGCGCAGCGGATGCTCGCGTGCGACCCGACGGACGAGGCCGCCGCACGGCTCGCGATGGCAGCCAGTCACCGCGCGGGCGATCGCGACGGTGTGCGGAGGACCTTCGGACAACTACGCGATGCGCTGCGGGCTGAACTGGCGACGGAGCCCGCCGCGGAGACCGTCTCGCTGCATCGGCAGCTGATGATCGCGGAGATCCCCGTCTCGTCCCGGACCAAGTCGGGCACGACGCGCGCAGCCGACGACGAGCCGGCGCCGAACCCGCCGGCCGGGGTCGGCCAGCCTCCCGCGGCGTCGGCGCAGCAAACCGGAGGCGAGGTGCCGATCGCGCACGTCTTCACGCCCCGTCGCTGGATGATCGCCGGTGTCGGCACGATCGCGCTCGCGATGGCGGTTGCCGGCGCGATGACGCTCCGGCCGTCCGCCTCGCCGACCACCACGCGCACGCTCTCGGTGATGCCGCTTCACGCAGGGACGGACGATTCGGCCGCCCAGGCGCTGCGCGTCGGCCTGTCCGCCGACCTCGCACGGATGATGGTCGGCAACGACGGCGCGCTCCGCGTCGTCGATGGTTCCAAGGCGCCCGGCACCTCGTCGACGTCGCCATCGACCTTCAGGATCGACGGCGACGCGCAGAGCGACGCCGGCGTGCTGCACGCGACGATCCGGCTGTCGCACGAGCAGGACGGACCGATCTACTGGTCGAAGACGTTCTCGCGCCCGGTCGGCGAGATCGAAGCCTTGCGCGAAGAGATGATGTCCAAGCTCGCCGACGTCGCCATCTGCGCGCTCGGACGGACGAATCCGAAGGCGGCCAGCTTCAGCGTGGACGCGCTTCGACTGTTGCTCGGCGCCTGCGACCTGAAGCAGGTGCCCGATTATCCCGAGACGGTCAAGCTCCTCGAGCAGCTCGTCGCGTTGCGACCCGATTTCGCGCACGGCTGGGCCCTGCTCGCGGTGTTCGAGCAGTTCGTCGCGATGTTGACGCCCGGCGAAGCGAAGACGCTCCGGGCCGACGCGGAGCGTTCCGCACAACGGGCGCTCGCGCTCGACCCGAACGACGCCGATGCCTACTACGCCCGCGCCTTGGGAATGGAGCGTCTCGCGCGATGGTCCGAGCAGATGGATCTCCTTGCGCGCGGCCACGCGCTCGATCCGATGAACGGACGGATCGACAACGCGATCGGCATCGATCTCGAGGAGGTAGGCCGTTGGCGGGAAGCGGTCGCGTTTCATCAGCGAGCGGTCAAGGTCGACCCCTTCAGCACCGCCAAGACCGCCGCGCTGATCTACTCGCTGGGCTGGGGCGACGACCCGAGCGCTGCGAACGCGGTTCTGGCGGAGGCGCGCGAGCGCTTCGGCCATCACCGCGTCATCGCCTACGTCGACTTCACCTTCAACGCGTCGATCGGCGACCCGCGACGCGCGCAGTCCGTGCTCGACGACCCCGCGCGCGGCTTCGTCTTCCTGCCCGACCGGATCGAGTTGTGGACCAGCCTGATCGCCGACCGCATCGCGCCATCCGCCGCCAACGAAGCGCGTGCCGACCGCGCGATCCGCGCCGCGATGGGTTCGCCCGACGTCTACCTGCCCCTCGTCATCGAGATGCTCGCGCGACGAAGCCGGGTCGACGAGGCATTCGAAGTGATCGACCGACTGCGGCCGGAAGAGAAGGGCGACCTGGAACCCTGGATCCTCTTCACTGCGCTGACGAAGCCGTTGCGCCACGACCCGCGTTTCATGACGGTCGCCGCACGCTACGGCCTCGTGTCGATCTGGAAGCAGACCGGCCACTGGCCCGACTTCTGCGACGACCCTGCCCTTCCCTACGCCTGTCGCGTGGAAGCCGAGCGTGCCGTGTCGCCGAACCCGCGGTCGCTCGTCGCGACGCGCTAACACCCTCTCCCTACCGCTTCGCGCGTTCCTCGAGGATCGCCACCGCCGGCAACGTCTTGCCTTCGAGGAACTCCAGGAACGCGCCGCCGCCGGTCGAGATGTAGCCGACCCGGTCCTCGATGCCGAACTTCGCGATCGCGGCGAGCGTGTCGCCGCCACCGGCGATCGAGAAGCCGTGGCCGGTCGCGATGGCTTGCGCCAGCCGCTCGGTGCCGCCCGCGAACGCGTCGAACTCGAACACGCCGAGCGGGCCGTTCCAGACGATCGTCCCGGCCTTCGCGACGATCGCGCCGATCAGCGCGCTGGTCTCGGGACCGACGTCGAAGATCATGTCGTCGTCCTTCACGTCGTCGACGCCGCAGTCGCGCGCCTCGGTATCGGCCGCGAACTTCTTGCCGACGACCACGTCGACCGGCAGCGGCACGTCGGCGCCGCGCGCCTTCATCTTGTCGATGATCGCCTTCGCATCGTCGACGAGGTCGGGCTCGGACAGCGACTTCCCGATCGGCTTGCCGATCGCGGCGAGGAAGGTGTTGGCGATGCCGCCGCCGACGATCAGCTGGTCGACGCGGTCGGACAGCGTCTCGAGGATCGTCAGCTTCGTCGAGACCTTCGAGCCGGCCACGATCGCGACCAGCGGGCGCCTCGGCTCGTGCAGCGCCTTCCCGAGCGCGTCGAGCTCCGCGGCCAGCAGCGGCCCGGCGCAGGCGATCGGCGCGTACTTGGCGATGCCGTGCGTCGTCGCCTCGGCGCGATGCGCGGTACCGAACGCGTCGTTGACGTAGACGTTGCAGAACGAGGCCATCTGCTTCGCGAGCGCGTCGTCGTCCTTCTTCTCGCCCTTGTTGACCCGGCAGTTCTCGAGCAGCACGACGTGGCCGGGCTCGAGACCCGACTGCCAGGCGGTGTCGTCGATCCAGTTCGAGACCAGCGGCACGTCGCGCTTCAGCAACGCGGCGAGGCGGTCGGCCACCGGCCGCAGCGAGTCGGACGGCTTGAACTGCCCTTCGGTCGGGCGACCGAGGTGCGACGTCACCATCACGGCCGCGCCCGCCTTCAGCGCCGCCTCGATCGCGGGGACCGACGCCCGGATGCGCGTGTCGTCGGTGATCGTGCCGTCGTCGTCCTGCGGCACGTTGAGGTCGGCGCGGATGAAGACCCTTTGGCCGGCGAGGTCGAGGTCGGACATGCGAAGGAAGTTCATGGATTCCCGTGGGAGGGATGCGGCGTGATCAGCGGATGTCGTAGACGTAGCGTTGCTCGTACTCGACCGGACGGGACAGGACCGTGCCGGGCTTGAACGCCAGCTGGTAACTCGCCATCGCCTCGATGCTCTTCTGGTCCAGGACGGGGTCGCCGCTGCTCGTCGCGACGCGCAGCGTCGCCGGGTGGCCGTCCGGCTCGAACGACGCGCGGACGACGACCGTCCCGCGCCGTCCGTCACGGACCTCGGCGCGCGTGTAGCTCGGCAGGAACAGCTGGACGTACATCGCGCCGTTACCGACCCGCGCATAACGAAAGCGCATGCGCGCCGACCAGGTCGTGACCGTGCTGTAGGCCGTCGGCGGGCAGAACCGGTAATGCGAGAACGCATCGACCGTCGCGTGTTCCGCCGCGTCGACGTCGCCGTCGAACGACGAGACGCTGGCGCGGATCGCCGTCGGCGTCCCGGCCTCGTCGATGCGGAAGCGGAGCTGCGCTTCCCAGTCCGCATGGCCTTCCCACAGCGCGGGAGCCAGCACCGCCGCACTCGTCTCGATCATCTGCGGCGTCGCGCCCTCGGCGTTGCACGTGAACACCGGCCGATACGGGAGGCCCGCGGTCGGTCCGGGGACGACCGGCCGCGACGCGCAGGCACCGAGCGCCATCGTGACGAGGGCCGCGGCGATGCGCGGACCGAGGGTCATGCCGTCGCGGCGGCGACCACCTTCTTCGCGACCGCGACGACGTTGTCGACGGTCAGGTGGAAGAACTCGAACACGTCCTTCGCCGGCGCCGACTCGCCGAAGTTGTCGACGCCGAC
>CAXTDA010000246.1:0-6432 GCA_964242935.1 uncultured Burkholderiaceae bacterium
GGAGCGAGGTCCTGGCGCTCGACATGCTGTCCGGCTTCCACGGGAAGCTGATGAATCCGGTCGACGGGCGGCGCTACCGCAACGACATCCTGTCGCAGGGCGGGCAGGAGCCGCCGGACAGGCTGGTCGCGAAGTTCCTCGGCCGCGAACCGAACAGCGACGCGTTCTTCAAGGAAGTGACCGGCAAGCGCTGACGGCGATCAGCCCCTCTCCAGGCGGGCTGAGGTTCGAACGCCGGGGCTTTGCTACAGTTGCAGCGCTGCAGCTGCACGGATACGAGCTGACGGTTTGAGCAACAGTCAGCAGTGGCCGTCCCCTTGCGCTACCACTCATTGCGGATGCCACCTCGTCCCGCCGAGCTTCTATCCACTTAGCACTGCACGAAGCCCGCAGAACGGCCGGGGGGCGGCTCGTCCATGTTGAGATGGACGACGCAACCTAATGAACTACAAGGTCTATCCGGCGTACGTCTACTTAGGTGGCTGCGGCGGCGTGCCGTCGGGCCCCATCGGCTTAGTCTGCGATATCGTGATCCCGCGGCGCCTCAATTCGTCGACGATCAACCGGGCGTTAGGATTGCCGCTGTCTGCCAACTTTGCAGTTCCCTGTGCGATCGCGTCGAGCGAGTCACGCATTTTCTTCGACTCCGCAATCGGCGTCTCTTGCACCGCGATGGTCGCCTGCATCGCTTCGCGTTCAGAGCGAAATTGCATGGCCTGGAATGCGAACCACGCCAACAGGACGAGGCCGAGGATAAGGACCGGCACAAAGAGACTTGCGGTTTTATTCGCGTTGCCAAAGGGCGGACGAGCCTGCTCGAAAGGTTCGCTCAAGGCTTAGCTTCCTTTTTTGCATCGGCCGGTATCGATTGCGCGGCGGACGAATTGGCGTTCACGGTGATTCCTTGACTGGCGAGCAAATGACTTAGCGCCTTATCCTGATTACGGATCGATAGGTCAGCCAGCCCTTTCACTATCTCGCGATAGACCGCTTCAAGTTGTACGCTCTGTTGCAGGTACTGAGCGCGGTTGGCGAGCTCTGCCTGAGTCGATCGATTTTGGTTATATAGCGTCACGCAGTAACCGGCGGCCAGCGCGACAAGGATCGCTACGATGGTCGCAACCACGAACTGCAAACGTGCGAGCACAAAGTCTCCCTGGAAAGTCTTGGTGGGGCGGTTGGCTCTGCGAAGCCGCAGAACGATATGGTGATCACAAAACGCGTCAGCCCGCCTAGTCGCTCACTCGATTGAGCGCCGCGTCGATCAATGCAGCGCTGGCTGCTTGGCTTCGCTCGACCCCATGCGCCGGCGGCGCACAAAGAGCAACAGCGGGACGCCGAAACCGATCAGCAGCAGCAAGTCCGGCTCGGGGACGCCGTTCACCGTGCCGCGGACCGTCAACGTAATGTCATCGAGCGCGGCACTGTAGCCACTGGCGTTGTGACCAATGCCGTGCAGCACGATGCTGTCCGTGAAGGTGCCGATCGAGGCCGAACTGAACGACAGTGTCAGCGGCCCGATGTTCTGGCCCGCCATCAGATTGACGAAGCTCGCGAAGCCGCTTTCGCCGAAGTCCGCCGGGTCGAAGAACTGGAAAGTCCCGTCGAGCAAGTCCGCCACGCCGCTCGCGGCGTTGCCGGCCGTGAGCGTCGTGCTGCGGGTGCCGGAGTTCTGGGCGACAACGCCGAAATCGAGCACGTAGCTCGAACCGTTGCGCGAGAAAGACCCTGCGCCACTGGCGAAGCTGAAGGCATCGCTTGCGTAGTTGTTGACTTGGCCCATGAGGCTGACCCCGAGTTGAGCGAGTGCTGCGTCGGTCAGGTCCGCATCGTGGCTTGCGGCGCTGAACGATGCCGCGCCACTGTAGACACCCGCGGCGCCCGTGTTTAGGCCCACCGTCAGCGCGTTCCCGCTCGTCTGCTGAGCGGCTAGACCGGTGCCGAGGTTTCCGGTAGCGAAGAACGGGCCAGTGGCGCCGGCGGCAGATGCGACGAGGGTATCGTTGAGAGCCGTTACGGCCGCTGAGTTGGTCACCGAAACGTTCTGCTGGGCGACGACGTCGCCGACGTGGACGATGCCAAAGTTGACGGATGACGTATTGAGCGTGGCCACAGCCGGCGTGTAGACCCTGCCGTTCAGCGTCACGGTGCCGCTACCGACCGAGACGTCTGACGCGCCCGTCGTGCCGGCGCCCGTCGAGACGAAGTTGAGTCCCTGGGTACCGCTGAACGTGCCGGCGGTCGTGGTGTTGAGCGCGACGCCGATCGCCGTCGAGTTGTTGCCTGCCGCGAGGTTGGTGATGCTGCCCGACGCCGTGAAGCCCGCCGAGGTCGCACCGCGCGTCACCGTGAGGCCCTCGGTATAGATGTCGGGCGAACCGTTGCCGATGGTCAACGCAGTCGTCGACGCGCCGCTGCCGACGCGGCCCGCGACGGTCACGCTGTTCGGCGTGACCACCGGATTGGCGAGCCGGTACACCGCCCCGGTAACGCCGACACTTTGCGATGAGAGGTTCACCTGGCAGTTGGGTGCGCAGTTGCCGATGTTGCTGGCGTCCGAAACAAACGAGATCGTCGCCGTGCCGCTCTTGTTGCCCGCGGTCGCGGTGTTGATACCGACGACGAGGCTGCCGTTGTCGGTCGCACCCGGTCCGAGCAGGTTGAAGCTCCCCGATCCCGTGACCGGCGCGTTGCCGCTGATCGATGCGTTCAGCCCCGCCTGTTGGTTGCCGGTCGCCAGGTTCGTGACCGATACCGTGCCGGTCGGCGAGGTCGAGCCGATGCGCACATTGCCGAGCGCGATCGTGCCGCTGTTGACGATCGGATTCGCTTGGTCTACGACGTTGCCAGTAGTCCCGATCGTGCCCGTGACGTCGTATCCCTGTGAGCCGACGGCGAGGGTTCCAAGGCCGTTGCTGACGCCACCCACCGTGCCGGCGCTGAAGTAGTTGACGGCGATGCTGGCATTGACGGTGCCCACCGTGCTGGTGTTGACGCCGACGGCGAGCGTGTTGCTCGTGGACCCGGCCGCGAGTCCGTTGACAGCGCCGCTGCCGGTCAGGCGGCTCGCGCCGGTGCCGGTGGCCGAGCCGAAACTGGCGTTGAGATCCTCGACGAAGCCGGACGGGCCGCTCGCTGTGTTCTGGATCGTGATGTTCTGGCTCACCGTCTGCCCGACCTGGACGGTGCCGAAATTGAACGGCGCCGTGACGATGTTGCCTTTCGCGGTCTGATACACGTTGCCTGAAAGGCCGATCGTCTGACTGCCGACCGCAGTCGTGCCGAGACCACTCGTGCCACTGCCGTCCGACACGTAGCCGACGGTCGTCGTGCCGCTCCGCGCGCCCGCTGCCGACGTGTCGAGCCGAACGCTCATCGCACTGCCGTTGCTGGCCTGACCGACTAGGAGGGAGATGCTGCCGCCGTTATCGATCACCGCGCCGGTGCCACCGGTGAAGCTCGCATTCAAGCCTTCGGTGAATTGCCCTGACGGCGCCGTGTTCGTCACGGTCAGCGTCTGCGCTGCCGTGCCGCCGACCCGCTGATTGCCGAAAGTGATCGAGTTCGGCGTCGCGCTGCCGGCCGCAAGGTTGTAGCCGGTCGCGTTGACCGTCACCGTCGCAGAGCCCAGCGACAGCGTCGACAGACCGCTGGTCGTCGATCCGTTCGACGCGAGGTTCAAAGCCACCGACCCGGATCGCGCGCCGGCGGCGACGTTCGACAGCCCGACCGTGACCGCGCTCGAGCTGTTCCCCGCCATCAGGTTGGTGATGCTGCCGCTGCCGCTCGCCCCGCCGGTCGTCGCATCAACGGCGACGTTGAGGCCCTCCTGATAACCGGTCGGTGCAACGTTCGTATTGCCGATCGCGATCGCCTGACTGGCGGACGTCCCGACGTGGACGTTGCCGAGATTGACCGTCGTCGGCACGTTCGCCTGAGCGGTCTGATAAACGCCGCCACTGACCGTGACTTTCTGCGACGACAGCGTGAGCGCGCAGTTCGGCGCACATCCGCCGACGTTGCTCGCATCCGAGATCAGAGAGACGGTCGCCGTGCCGCTCTTCGCGCCTGCGGCGCTCGTGTCGAGTCCGACCATCAAGCTCGACGCGTTGGTCGCTCCCGGGTTCAACAGGCTGAAGCTGCCCGCCGCTGTAATCGGGGCGTCGCCGGTGATGCTCGCCGTCAGCGCCGCCTGGGGCAACACGGTCTGCTGGTTCGTCACGCTGACCGCCGCGCTCGGAGACGTCGTCCCGACGCGCACGTTGCCCAGTGCGATCGTGGGATTGTTGATTACGGGGCTGGCTTGGTTGATGACGTTGCCGGTGATTGTTCCCGTCACGCCGTAGTTGGCGGAACCCAGCGACAGCACGCCCAGGCCGTTGCTGACGCCGTTGACCGTGCCGGCGCTCGCAAAGTTGACCGCGATGCCGCCGTTGACGGTCCCCGCCGACGCCGTGTTGACGTTCACCGTCAGACCGGTGCTGGTGGCTCCGGCCAGCAGCCCGCTCACGCTGCCCGTGCCGCTGATCAGGTTGGCCCCCGTGCCGTTCGCGGCGCCGAAGCTCGCGTTCAGATCCTCCACGAATCCCGACGGACCGGTGGCCGTGTTCTTGATGCTCAGCGTCTGGCTGACCGACTGGCCAACCTGCACGGTGCCGAAGTTCAACGGCGCCGTCAGGATCGAACCGGCTGCCGCCTGGTAGGCCGCGGCGCCGCTACCGAGGGAGATGACCAGCTTTTGGTCGGCGACGTTGTCGAAATTGTTGGCGATGCCGAGCACGTTCGTCCCGCTCAGCGGTGCGATCGAACCCGCGTTGGCGACGGTGAACGTCACGCCGAGATTGCCGCTGTTCGACCCGGCCGCAATGGGCCCGAAGTTCTGAGCCGTGACGCCGGTACCGGACAATCGCGAGTCGCTGATCCCGAGACCGCTGCCACTGTTCTCGATTGCACCGCGGATCGATGCGCCGGTACCCGAGTTCGCGACCTGGTAGTTGACGGTGTTCGCGCCGACGCGCACGTTGCCGATCGTCAGCGTCGCGGTGGCGGCGGTCCCGTTCGTGACGCCGGTACCGGTGATCGACTGCGCCGCGTTCAGGCCGTTGATGAGGCCGGTGCCCGTGACATTGGCCCGCGCGTTGAAGCTGTTGCCGGTGCCGAACGCGGCGTTCGTGTAGTCGCTCGAGACGACGATGTTGTTCGTGCCGAGTGCGAGGTTGTTGGTCGTGCTGCTGGCGAGGTTCAGCACACCGGTCGTGCTTGCGGCAGCGAGTGCGACGGCGCCGGTGCCGGACGTCTGCAGTGTGCCGGTGCCCTGGGTGCCTTTGACGAAGTTCATGGCGCCCGCCTGCACGTCGACGAGGCCCGTGTTGTTGAACGCCGCGTTGACTTGGGTGGTGCCAAGACCGGTGCGCGTGTAGGTTCCCGCGTTGTTGACGACACCGTCGCTGTAATAGCCCAGGTAGCGCAACTGGTTGGAGGCACTGGCGCCCTGGTCGGCGAACGTGGTCGCATTCGCGACATTCAACGAGGTCGTGCCTTGGTTGCTCGCCAAGATCAAGATCGAACCGTTTCCGGCCGTCCAGGTCGCGCCGCCGTTCAGATTCAGCGTGCGCCCGTAGTACAAGTTCTGGTTGTTGGTGCCGTCGAACGTCGTTGCGCCGGTCACCGTTGTCGTGCCGCCGCCCTGGCCGCTCTCGCCCATCGTTCCGTTGGTGAACGTGAGTGCGCCGGCCGTCACCGTCCCCGGACCGCTCAACGTGCCGCTCGTCATGTTCAGCATCGTCGGCGTGATGCCGTTGCCGGCGACCCGCAGCGTGCCGCCGTTGATCGTCAACGCACCGGCGCCGGTCAGCGTCACCGGGGCCGCGACCGTCACCGTGCCATTCGATGCCGTCACCGTTCCCGCGTTGGCGATCGATCCGCTCGACAGCGTGTAGCCGCTGCCAAAGTTGAGCGTCGCCCCCGACGCCACGTTGAACGCGCCGCTGCTGGTGCCGCCGTTGACCAGGCTGAGCGTCCCGCCGCTGGTGTTGACGGTCCCGGTGTTGTTGAACGCCGCATTGACCTGCGTCGTGCCGAAACCGGTGCGCGTGTAGGTTCCCGCGTTGTTGAAGACGCCGTCGCTGTAGTAGCCCAGGTAGCGCGTCTGGTTGGAGGCACCGGCGCCCTGGTCGGCGAACGTGGTCGCGCTCGCGACGTTCAACGAGGTCGTGCCTTGGCTGCCCGCCGAGATCGAGATCGAGCCGTTTCCGGCCGTCCACGTCGCGCCGCCGTTCAGATTCAACGTACGACCGTAATAGACATATTGGTTGTTCGTGCCGTCGAAGGTCGACGCGCCGGTTACCGTCGTCGTGCCACCGCCCTGACCGCTCTCACCCATCGTTCCGTTGGTGAACGTGAGTGCGCCGGCCGTCACCGTCCCCGGACCGC